>NZ_JBATWY010000047.1:0-6150 GCF_049672945.1 Haloferula sp.
TGACCTCCACGCAACCCTCCTCCACCAACTCGGACTGAGTCACGAGCGCCTCAGCTACAAGTTCCAAGGCCTTGACCAACGTCTCACCGGTGTCGAACCTGCCAAGGTGGTCACCGACATTCTCACCTGATGCAAACCGGGCCCGGAGGGAGTAAAATCAATTCGGATCCTCGTCCGGGTCGTTCGTCCAGATAACGGTGTTCTGGGGAACCTTGATATCTCCCGAAGTCGTAATCAGATCGGAAGCCGCAAAGGATTCCACATGACCGTCGACGAAAACAATCATCCCCTTGCCGTTGTAGCGCCCGACAAAGGCCCTCGCATTCGCCTTCGGCGAGGCATCAAAACCACGCTGACCCGGCACGGACTTCTTGTCGCCCGGCATTCCCGCTTCGAGAAAGGCAACGGTCCGTGAGGGTGACAAAATTTGACTGAGCTTCCCGCGAATCTTGACGCCCTCATCGTTCTTGCGCTGCAAGCGGCTGTTCATTGCCATTGCAAAATAAGGAGTCCCCAGTTTCTTGTCGCCACTCGGATAAGGAGCCCCAGGAAGGAATAATGGGTAGCTCTCCTCATAAAGACGTCGAGGGTCGGATGCCAGGGCACCGAGAGGCTCCGCGCCCATCAACTGGGGCAGGATGTTGTACCAAACCTCAGCATTCTCGGGATCGGACGCCGTCTGCCAGTCGTCGGACCCTGGGGCATCCTCCCATGGAAGCTGGCCCGCATTGTCGGAGGTATAGGCGTTCAATGCCCCGCCAAGCGCCTCCAGCTTGGTCACTGCGTGAGCCCGGTAGGCCCGATTCTTCATCGACTTCATGATCGGCACCGTAATGGCGGCCAAGACCACAATGATGGCCACGACCACCAGCAACTCGACCATGGTCCATCCATTTGCTGTTTTCCCGGGTTTCAACACAGTCATTACATTCCTTCCTGTCTCGTTGTTACAAGAATCCGGTCGTTGCCGTTGGCAAGCTGGAGCCGCTCGACAAACAAGTGAAGCTGAGCACCAGCCTTGAGACGAACTCCGTAGGTCAGCTCGGTCATCATGCCCGCCTGAACCGTCTCCACACTGATGAGCTCGGTCGCATCGGTGAATTCCTCGAAAATTGGTACGAAGTCCTCATCGTAATTGATGTCGTTTGCCACCCGGATCCGCAATTGATGGGAAAGCGATTGAGGTGCGAAGGCGTTCACACGAGTGAGCACGATGATCATCGCGGAGGTGATCAAGGTCGTTAGGACCGCCATCGAATAGAACCTCGCCCCAACGACCATTCCAGTCGCCATGGCAAACAGAACGAAGCCCAGGTCCCTCGCCTGCCCAAGATTCCGCCTGAAGCGGATTACCGAAAAGGCCGCGAACATGCCAAAGGCAATGCCCAGATTTCCGCTCACGACCATGATCAGGATCGTGGTCACCAAACCCATGATCACCAGCGTTTGAACGTAGTCCTGGGAGTATCTCGTACCCCGGTAGGTCGCCTTATAGACGGTGCCGATGATCAGATTGAGGACCAGACTCAGAACCATCGCGAGGACAACTTCCAGCTCGGTCGGTCGGTCCTGGCCGAGGGTTTCTTTGAACGCTTCAAATAGGGAATCCATGAAAAAGGTATTAGGCTGAGAGTCGACAGTTCGACAATTTCCTGCACTCGAACAGCCGCTTGATCACCGGATCAAAACCCTCCAGCGCGTTGCAGTATTTGCTGAAAGGAGTCTTGAGCAGTCCGTGTCTCGCACCGAGCTCGCGAAGCCAGTAGGGAGCGGAACCAAATAGCTTCAGCTCCAACACCCGCTCGCCGAGAGGAACCACCACATCGGAAAAGTCCGGATCGTCAGGGATCAAGGCCCGCCGCTCGGACCGGCACTTGATGGCCGTGTCGAAAGTCACCCGAACCCCATCCGGCCCCTCGAAGGCAAGTCGGTCATAGCGCATCTGCATCACCGGCCGGACACCCTTCTCCTCGACCAGCAGCAGCACTTCTTCCGCCAGCACCTTTTCATCCCGCCGGGTGAATGTCTTCCCCAGCTCCCGAATCACCTCCGCCACATCAAAATCGGGAGCCGTCACCGCCTCCAAGGGAACACGAATCCGGCGCTTCACGCCGACCCCGTCACACTTGTGCTTCACCTCAAGAAATGCCGACGGAGGAATCGCTCCACTCGACGTTCCGTAAATCCGAACTCTTAACTTCCGTCGATTCGGCTGCTTGCGACTCCGTTCCCAGTAGGCATCTCTATCAGAAGTGTCATAGTACTCCGATACGATCGGATAGGCCCCACCGATCGCTCCATTCGCATCACCTGGAAGCATCCCCCGGATCGCCGCAAGCACAGCCTCCCCCTGCTCCTCCCGGAGGTGAAACTTCAGTTCTCTTCTTGCTCGTCGAATATCCATTGGGTTTTGGAATGCGGGTTCCTACAGTAACGAAAGCGTCACATGAAATCTTTTCCTCTCCTTAGATCGCATCACACGAAAAGGGGATTCACGCCTCACCATCACCACCAAAAGCCCGAGAATCGTTGGATTATCAAGCTTTCCGAACCTTCGACCTCTACCGAATTGGCAACAGATTCGACAATTCGGGACCGATTCTTAGGAAAAATTCGCCCCTGGTTAACTCCGATCACTCCAAATATTCGGGCCTTGAAGGAGCGTCGAGCGGGAAATCACGAGCAACGGCATCAGTGGCCCACCAGATTCCGCCCCCTTTTGCAAAGCTTGGTGACCGGGTAAGCCAACACTTGCTCAGGGGCAACCTTACCGTCCCAGCGGACACAGGAATCTCCAGCCGATTGACCCTATTCGATCCCATGAGATTGCCTCGATTTCGCTTGAATGTTCCGCTACCTTGGACATTTACAAAACGCTGCTTCGCTCCATGAAACGTAACACCACCCTCATCGCCGCCATCGTCGTCCTACTTGTCGGTATCGCCGCCTTCGCCTTCCTTCGTCCTGGCGACACCGCTGCCGAGCCACTTGCGGATTCCGAAGCCAAACCAGAAAGCAGAAGCACCAGCGGAGGATCCAGTGATCTCAGACCCACTCGCAGCATCACCCGTGAACCCAGGCAGGACGAATCCGCCGACCTTGTCGAAAAATACGGTGAATCTCGTACCAATCTTTCCCGCCAGGTTGCCAACAATGTGACCTCCATGCTCGATGACGTGCTCGAAATGGGTGACCTGATGACCAGCGGGCAAGGAGGACAATTCGGAAACCGCAGTGATTGGGCGATCCGTGGTGCACTCAGAGGCACCGGAGTCGAACTGACTGAAGAACAGAAAACCACTGTCGCAGATCTCTACACCGAGTTCCAGAAGCGCGAGCTTGAGAAGACCCGCTCGGCCGTTGAGGCGCTCAAGGAAGAGCCAAGCGTGCTGATGAGCCTGATGCTTGCAAGCGACGCACGTTCACGGGATGAGATCAGTGAAGACCAGTACAAGGCCATTCAGGCAACCAGCGCAACCGAGCTCGAAGGCATTCTCAACCCCCTTGATCGCAACAACTTCCGCGGCGGACAGCCAATGGAAGATCCCGCCTTCCGCAGTGGCTTCGAGTCGCTGCTGGACCCCGATCAGTCGGAGGCATTCAACACCGCCATGAGTGAGCGGGAGGCTTCAGGGGAGGAAAAGCGGGAGCTTACCAATATTACCGAAATGCCCGTCATGGACCTTGAGTCCCTCGATCAGTCGATCTCCTCCGCCAAACAGATGACCTCGGGCTTCAAGAACATCATGCAAGGCATGGGCAACCTCCAGGAACTGGAAAAGCAACGCAGCGGAACCGACAACGAATAAGCGACCTAGAACTCACCTTTGAAGGAGCAGCGAGCCGTCGGCGTTTCGTAGATCACAATCTCCGCCAAACCCGGTAGCTGCGGCTCGAGCTTCTTCCAAAACCAGCCCGCCATGCGTTCGATCGTCGGGCTCTCAAGGCCTTCGATGTCATTCAGGTAACCATGGTCCATCATCTCGATCAGCGGAAGCATCGCTTCTGAGATCCGCTTGTGATCGTAGACCCAGCCGATCGACTCATCAACTTCGCCTTCCACGGAGATCTCCACTTTGAAACTGTGACCATGCATCCGACGGCATTTGTGGTCCTCAGGCAAACTCGGAAGGGTATGAGCAGCTTCAAATCGGAAATCCTTGGTCAATCGGGCACGCATGGCGCCTTGGAGCCTGACAGCCCCCTTTCCCCGGTGCAAGCCGGGTGAGACTCTCGACACTTGTCGCCCCACCATCCTCCCCCTACAAATCACCGTTTCGATGCCCGACTTCCGCCCGACCATCCTCATTCCCAGCTTCAATACCGGTCCAATCCTTATCAAGACGGTGCGAGCCGCCATCGCGACAGGCTATCCGGTGAGGGTCGTCATCGACGGCTCCACCGATGGATCGGACGCCCGTCTTTCGGAGTTCGACGGCACGAAAAACTTCACCGTCCACCGCCTTCCGGTCAATCAAGGGAAAGGGTCCGCCATTCTCCACGGCATCCGTGCCGCCCAAGCCGAAGGATTCACCCACGCCCTGGCCATGGATGCCGACGGCCAACATCCCGCAGACCGTATTGCCGACTATTTTGCCATCGGCAAACAGCACCCCGAGGCCGCCGTTTTTGGCAGCCCCATCTTCGACGCCCGTGCACCGGCCCTGCGCGTCGGAGGTCGGAAAATTTCCAATTTTTGGGCAAACCTTGAGACCTTGGGCTGGGGAATCGATGACTCCCTGTTCGGCATGCGGCTCTATCCCATTGGCCCACTCATCGCCGAATTTGAGAACACCTACTTTGCGCGTCGCTTCGACTTCGATCCGGAAATCGCGGTCCGGCTCGCTTGGCGCGGTGTTCCCATCATCAATCTTCCCACCGCCGTCCGCTATCCCAGCGCCAAGGAAGGAGGCATCTCCCAGTTTCGATACGTCCGCGACAACATCCTTCTCACCTGGATGCATGTCCGACTGATGCTTGGCTTCATGATTCGGGCTCCGTGGCTGGCTTTGCGCGGGGACAACCCACTCATTCATCTCAGTCCCACCGCCCAGTGACCAAGGAACAGATCAATAGGATTGCGGATCAATTTCCAAGCCGCTGGCACCGGTGCTACCTTCGGAGTAAACTTGGTTCCGACCCCCTTTATGAAGCGGTATTCAACGAACTGAAGGACTCCATGCTCCCTCTCCTGGATCTCGGCTGCGGACTGGGCGTCTTGGCCTTCTACCTTCGGGAACGCGGTATCACCTTCCCGATCCATGGCCTCGACTACGACCAACGCAAGACCGACGAAGCCAATGAGGTCGCCAGAAAGATCAACGATCCACATAGTAGTTTCGCTGCACATGATGCCCGGACCGGCATCCCGAGCCACCACGGTAACGTCACCATTCTCGACATCCTTCAGTTCTTCACTCCTGAGGAATTCGACGAGCTCCTCAGCACCGCTGCACAACACGTGGCACCTGGTGGCAAGCTCGTGATTCGCTCGGGAATCAGGGACGACTCCGCCCGATTCAAGATTACGGTTGCTGGCGACTTACTCGCCAAGGCCACTTTCTGGATGAAAGCCGCCCCGATCCACTACCCCACGCCCGACGACTTCGAACGGATTCTTTCCCCCCACGGTAAACTCACCATCGGCCCACTCTGGGGGCCCACACCCTTCAACAATCACCTGATCGTGATGGAGAAGCCAGGTTAGGATTTCAAGGGAGCTACCTCCTCCAACACCCGCTTCACGATCCGTGGGGCAAGTTTGGTGCATTCGTGGAGCAGCAGGATCTCACCGGACCCCAATTCCTTGGTGAGATCAGTGACAATCGCTTCGATGTTGCGGTCAAGGGTGTCAAATCCACGCCGACTCCATGCAACCACTTCCATCCCCAGCTCGGCGGCAATCGGATGAGTAAAATAATTGCGATGCCCAACGGGTGCACGGAACCAGCGCGGTCGCTGGCCGGTGACGTCCTCGACAGCCCGGCTACATCCCTCGATCTCACGCCGCATTCTGGCGGGGCCAGCGCACCAAATACGGTATTGGGGATGAGTCATCGTGTGATTGCCCAGCTCATGACCTCGCGCCACGATCTCCTTTGATAACTCCGGGAACCGTCGTACTTTTTCGCCAATGACGAAGAATACCGC
>NZ_JBATWY010000048.1:0-4041 GCF_049672945.1 Haloferula sp.
TGGCACAAGTCCCTTGCACGTCGGATGGGCGAGGAGGATACTCCCGACAAGCATGAACCGGTTTTTGATTTCTCTTAGTGTGCTGATGGCACTTTGTTTGCCCGCAGCCGCCCAGACTGCCGAGCAGATCATGGAGCGTGCCCGCATCGGGGCGACACTACAGAGCACGGATTTACACGGAAACATTCGGAAAGATCGGACCAAGACGCCGGTAGCCCTGTTTCTGAGAAATCAGGATATCCAGTTCACCACCGGGGCGGGCAAGCAGCGCTTTCACATGCGTCTCGGGGACGGGAAGCACCAGCTTTTCGAGATGGATGACAAGGGTCGACAGGGTGCTTTCCCCAAGGACAAGTTGTCTCAGGGGATCGCGGGTTCTGATCTGACCTACGAAGACCTTTCGCTGCGCTTTTTTTACTGGCCGAATCCTCAGTTGGAGGGAGAGGAGCGGGTCGATATCCACAATTGCTGGAAGATCCGGCTGAACAATCCGGGGAAGTCCGGAGATTACGCGGCCATGTATGTCTGGATTCACCAGAAGTATGGAGCCTTCATGAAAATCGAGGGCTTTGATCAGCAGGGAAACAAGCTCAAGCAGTTCACCGTCGAGAAAGTGATGAAGCTGCCGGATGGAGGCACCACCGTGAAGACCGTGAAAGTGGCCTCTTACAAAGGAGATCGAGTTACGGGGATCAGCTACCTGGAGTTCGATAAGCCGAAAAAGGTCGCTCCCCAAGGCCTGAGGTAAAGGGCGGGTGGCAGGGAGATGTTTCTCGCTTGGCTTCGGGGCTCGCGGGAAACGATTCAGAGAGTTCCACTTGCCGCCGACCGGACCTGCTGGATAGGATTCACGTCGTGGAAGAAGCTGTCTCGCGTCTGATAGATGCCGCTCTCGAAGAAGATATCGGAGCGGGTGATCTCACTTCGGAATATTTCGTTCCCGCCGGGCGGATGGTTCGCGGCTTCATCGTCGCACGGGAAGAGGGTTGCCTCTCCGGCGTGGATATTGCGCGTGAGGTGTTTCTCCGGGTGGACCCTGAAATCGAAGTTCAAGTCATGGTCGCCGATGGATCGAGGGTGGCCAAGGGGGCCCACGTCCTTTCGGTCCAGGGTCCGGCGCGTGGGGTTCTGACCGCTGAGCGGACCGCTCTCAATTTTCTACAACGTCTCTCCGGCGTCGCCACGGCGACTCAGCGCTTCGTTTCTGAAATCCATGATTTCTCGGCGCGCATTCTCGACACTCGCAAGACGACACCGGGATGGCGCTTGCTCGAGAAGCAGGCCGTGGTCCATGGAGGGGGAACCAATCATCGTATGGGACTCTATGACCGGGCGATGGTGAAGGACAATCATCTGGTGGCAGAGCACGCCCCGGAAGAGCTGCAAGCGGCGATTCGGCGTTTGAAGTCGGAGCACCCGGGCGTGCAGGTGGAACTTGAGGCGGACCGACTGGACCAGGTTGAGGAGTTTCTCAAGATGGAAGGGGTCGATCACATCCTGTTAGACAACATGTCACTGATGGATCTTCAGGAGGCCGTGTCGATGAGAGCGGATCGCTTGACGCCGCGCTTCGAGGCGAGTGGTGGTGTCAACCTTGATACGGTCAAGGGGATCGCGGCAACCGGTGTGGATTTCATCTCGGTCGGGGCGATCACTCATTCGGCGGTGGCCTTGGACCTGGCTCTTGACTTCGTGCCGATCGAAGATGAGTGATTGGCAGGATGTGATGTTGCCGCCGGGTTGGCGATTGGTGGTGCTTGAGGAGACGGGTTCAACGAATGACGAGGTGCGTCTGCGTTGCCAGGACGAAGCGGGTTTGGTGGTCCTCGCCGAGAAGCAGACTGCTGGACGGGGTCGGCGGGGTGCCGCCTGGCTTTCGATTGAAGGGGAAAGTCTTACCTTTTCCGTTTTGCTTCGTCCATCCGAGCCCAAGGCGATTTGGCCGCGCTTGTCACTGGCAGCGGGCATGGCCGTTGCCGACGCCTTGGGCCGCTATGGGATCGAGGCCGAAATCAAGTGGCCGAATGACCTGCTCATCGGGGGGAAAAAGATCTCAGGCATCCTTGTGGAAGCCGGCGCGGATTATGTTGTTGTCGGGATCGGATTGAACCTTGGCACCCTGCAGTTTCCCGAAGGATTGGAAGCGACATCAATGGCCATGGAGTCCGGTCGGTCGGTGCAAGGCGCGGAAGTCCTGAGTTTCATTTTGACGGCGCTGGACGGCTGGTCGCGTGAAATCGGAGGGGGATTTCCCGATCTCTTGAAACGGGTGAGGGAGCGCTGCGCACTGAGCGGTCGCCAAGTGAGATTGATCAGTGGCAACCGAGTGGTCGAAGGTCAGGTCGTCCAGATCGGCAACTCCGGCGAGTTAATCGTGAACACGCCTGATGGACCGAAGAGCTTTCTGCAGGCTCATGAAGTACGACCGATCTAGCAGTCTGTCGGACTTGAGTTCAGCGGTGGTGTCGCGCGGCGGGGTTTGAATGGGTTTGGGGATCATTCCGAGCGACCTCTTGGCGGCTCGTCCTGGCGTATCCTGCTCTTCTTGGGTCGGGCTGGGCCTGCCTGCCACTTCATGTCGCCCGAGGATGGGCCCTAGGACCCTCTCAGGCCGATCTGAGCCGCACTCCCAGGTTGAAGAGACGCTTCAGGTTGTAGCTGGTGCTCACCAGCGTCCATTCCAGGTTCACTTTCTCCAGGCCGCGCAGCATGAAACGGCGGAAGCCCATCACTTCCTTGATGATCCCGAACACCGGCTCGACGGTCTGTTTGCGCAAGCCGTAGAGTTCTTTGCCGACCTTCGAAGCAAGCCGATACTCCATGATTTCCGCCATCGGCGCGTCGGACGGTGGCACTGGCGGATCGGCGTGTTCCTCCAGATCTTCAATGCGACGTCCGTGCGGGTGGCGCTTCATCGCCGCATATACGGTCGGTCCCGCTCCTTTGTTTTCCACGGCGCACACCGCTTTCTCGCTGTAGTAGCCACTGTCGGCCAAGGCATTGGAGATCTCTCCCGCCGCCGGACTGATACAGTCCATCGCGGGCTCTAACTGTTGCTTGTCGTTGGGCGCTTGGCATACGTACTGACCCACTACCAGCATGGTGTCGACTTCCACGGCTGCCTGGACATTGAAGCACTGCTCGAAACTTCCACCGTCTTTCATGATCCGACTCTCGGGGTCGGTAAAGTTATACTGGTCCGCAGGCCGTGGCCCCTCTTGCGGAGGCTCGGGCTTTTTCCCTCCGCTCTTGCGGCCAGTCTCTTTTTCCTTGGCTTCGCGGGCGGCGAGCTTCGCCTCGTATTGGGCCTGTTCTTCGTCGAATCGTTGCTGGGCCCGCTGCTCCATGACTTTCTTGGCTTCCTTGAGTTTGACGATGCGATCCTCGCGACGCTTGATTTCTCCCGGCACGCTCAATCCGTCTTGAAGCGGGGTTCTGTCGGCGTCTTCCGCCTTGGCTAAGAGCTCCTCGATCTGCTCTTCGGCGAGCTTGAGTTGTTTTTCCACATGGTCATGGCTCATGGCGCTGTGCTTGCTGGCGTTGGCGAGGATCTTGCTGCCGTCCACTGACACGGTGAGGTCGCCTACTTTGAAAACCTGCGCTCCAGCCGCGAGTTCCAGAACCTGATGGAAGCACGAACTCAGCAGCTCTTTGTTCTCGCGCCGGAATTTGCAAATCGAGTCGTGATCCGGGTGGGTGTCTGCACTCAGGTAGCGCACGGCCACGTTTTCGTAGGTGAGGGTCTCGATGCGCCGACTCGAAAAGGTGCCCGTTGCGTAGCAATAGATCAGCAGACCGAGCATCATCGAGGGTGGGTACTGGGCCGAGCCGGTGCCCCGGTCGTTGACCCGAGCTGCGCTGAGATCCAGCGTGTCCACCGCATCCATGATGAAGTGGACCATGTGATCGGGCCCCACCCAATCCCGAAGGTCGGGAGGCAACAACATGGGCGAATCGTGGTCGATATTGACGAACTTGGCTGCCATGCCCCGAGCATAGCAGCCGCTATCCAATTCGTCACTGGTCTAAGTCCGACAGACT
>NZ_JBATWY010000049.1:0-18293 GCF_049672945.1 Haloferula sp.
CTCGCGACATACAGGCGTTCGGGCTTGGGGGCGAGTTGGAGGCCACGCATCGGGCGGGCTCCGTGGCTGCGGGTGGCCGAGAAGTGTTCGCGGCAGGCGGCAAATGCCTGCTCGACGAAGTCGCGACTGCCGATGACCAGGCCGTCGGTGAAATATCGTACGCGGCATCGCAGGTAGGTGGCGCGGTCGAGGCGGCCGCCCTTCTTGAGGGCTTTCAGCGCGGTCTTGCGGGGGACGCGATCCCTGATGGATGCGGTGCCGGGACGTTGTTTCTCACGGGCGAGTTGCTCGGCTTGGGCGGCTTCGGTTTCCGGCAGGCCGTATAGCCAGCAGCGCCAGCGTTGGAGGCTCTCGTTGTGATTCTTTGGGCGCTGATGGTCGGGAAGCTGTCCGCCGTGGGGTGCCAGCGAGTTGAGGAAGGTGACGGCCCGGCGGGCAAGCCGTCCGCCGGCAAGCGCTTCGGCGTAGCCGCACCAGCGGTAGTCGGCGGGGTCGTCACAGATCTTGGCGCGCACGGGATTGAGGTCGATGTAGGCGGCCATGGCTCGCAGGGCATGGCATTCGCCCTGGACGAGGACGGAGCGGAAGCGGTCTTCCCAGAGGGTGCCCTTGCGTTTGTGGCGTCCATTGAACCACTGGGTGAAGCGTTGTTTGAGGGTTTTCATGAACGGGCTGATGTCCCACATGCGGGCGAACCATCGTTCGCGAAGTGCTTCGGCTCCGGCGGTGTTGCCGATCTTGCGAAGGTGCTTGAGTTCCCATGCGAGTTCGTTGGCACCTTTGTCGCCGAGGGTATTACGGACCAGGCTGACAAGGGCGTCGTCGTTGGGGAGATGCTCGGGGGAGGGGCGTTGCGGGACTTCCACGAGGAGGTGGAAGTGATTCGACATGAGGCAATAGGAAAGGATGCGCAGGCCGCAAAGCTTCTCATAGAGTCGCATGAGTTTGATGAAGTGATCCTTTTCCGCGGGTCCGAGCAGGAACTCCCGACCGACGATGCGGGAAACGCAGTGGAAGTAGGCGACGGGCAGATTCTTCGGGCCACGGAAACGAGGGCGACGCATGGAGTGAGAGAAGCAGGCTTGACGAGGAAGATCAACTCGTTTCTTGTAAAGGGACAGACACTTTAAAGTACTTGTAAAGGGACAGACACTTTAAAGTAAAGTAAAGGAGGGTCAGACACTTTAAAGGAAAGGTGAGGGTTTGGTTGCTTGTCGTTGCTAGAGAGGACTCTTTTGGTGGCCCGGAGAGCGGAGGTGAGCCACCGCAGTCCAAAGATTTCTAGCGTTTGGCCTTGAGGGCTTGGATTCCGGCGGCGAGGTGGAAGAGGTTCGAGCTGGCATCGCGCTTGATCTGATCCATCAAGGTGCCGAAGAGCGCGAAGGCTTCGTTCTTGTATTCCACCAGCGGGTCCTTCTGCCCCTGACTTCGGAGAAAGATGCCGTCGCGGAGCTCATCCATTTCGGCAAGATGCTCCTGCCAGCCGTGATCGATGGCGAAAAGCAGGGCCCTCCTTTCCTCGCGCTCGAGGAACTCAGCGGGCACGCCTTCGACTCGTTGCTCGTAGCTGGCAAGGACACGTTTGGTGACTTCAGAGGGGAGCTTTTCTGGGGCGACGTTTGAGGGATCGCTGAGCTCGATCAGGAATGTCGCTCGCGCCCATTCGCGAAGGGGAGTGAAATCCGGGTTGAGTGGGTCACCATCCGCGAGATGACTCTGGACACCGTGGGTGACGCTTTCCTCGATCGTCTGCAGCGCCAAGTCCCGGATGTCTTCGTTGGTCAGGACGTTGTTTCTGAAGTCATAGACGATCTCGCGTTGGAGATTCATCACATCATCGAAATCGAGGATCTGCTTGCGGCCTTTGGCGTCGCGCTGTTCGAGTTGTGCTTGGGCGGATTCGACGAGTTTGCCGATGGGCGGGATCTTGGTGCCGTTTCTTTTCGCTTGTTCGATGAGCGCCGCCATCTGGGCGGGATCGCCATGGTTGCGCATGAGGTCGTCTTCGAGGGAAAGGAAGAACTGCGAACAGCCGGGGTCGCCTTGGCGGGAGCAACGGCCGCGGAGTTGCCGGTCGACGCGACGCGAGGCGTGGCGCTCGGTGGCGATGACGAACAGGCCGCCGAGTTCGGCGACGCCTTCGCCGAGTTTGATGTCGGTGCCGCGGCCTGCCATGTTTGTCGAAACGGTCACTGCACCTCGTTGGCCGGCCATGGCGACGATGTTGGCTTCCTTTTCGTGGTGCTTGGCGTTGAGCACCGAGTGCGGGATTTTAGCGAGCTTGAGCATGCGGGCGAGCGTCTCGGAGGCCTCGACGGAGGCGGTGCCGATGAGCACGGGTTGGCCGGCTTGGTGAGCGGTTTCGACTGTTCTGATCACCGCTTGGTATTTGTCGCGCCGGGTCTTGAAGAGCTGGTCGTTGCGGTCGATCCGCTGGTTCGGTGCGTGGGTCGGGATGGGGAGGACATCGAGGTGATAGATGGCGTGGAATTCCGCCGCGGCGGTTTCTGCGGTTCCCGTCATTCCGGCGAGTTTCTCATAGAGACGGAAGTAGTTCTGAATGGTGATCGTCGCGTAAGTTTTCGTCTCTTCTTCAATCTTCACGCCTTCCTTCGCTTCGACGGCTTGGTGAAGGCCATCCGACCAGCGTCGGCCCGGCATTTCGCGGCCGGTGCTTTCATCGATGATCGTGACTTTTCCGCCGCGGACGACGTAGTGGACATCGCGCTCGTGGAGGCAGTAGGCACTGAGCAGTTGGGAGATGGCATGGATCGATGCGGCACGTGTGTTTCGCTCTTCATGGAGTGACTTTTTGGCGTTCTCTTTCTGTTCGCGCGAAAGGCTCTCGTCGTTGTCGATGGCGCTGAGCTTCGTGGTGAAATCCGGCAGTGTGAAGCTCTCGGGATCGCTGGGTGAAAGGAGCAGTCGGCCTTTCTCCATGAGGTCGGCGTCGCGGCGTTTGTCGTCGATGGAAAAATAGAGCTCTTCCTTGAGTTGATAGATGTCTTTCCGAAAGGACTGACGTTGGTACTGGAGTTCCGTTTTTTCCAAGAGCCTGCGGAGTTCGGGGCTTTCCATGAAGCGCAGGAACTGGCGGTGGCGTGGTTGGCCGAGCTTTAGTTTGAAGAGTGCCAGACCTGCTTCGGCTTCGTCTCCTGATTCGAGATGGCTTTTTACATCGGAGGCGAGCTGGTTGCACAGCGCGGTCTGGCGTTTCACCAGTTGTTGGACTTGCGGCTTGAGCTCGAGCATCGGCTGCGCGGATTGCTCGGCGGGTCCGGTGATGATCAGTGGCGTACGTGCGTCGTCGATGAGGATGGAATCCACTTCGTCGAGCAGGGCGAAGTAGTGGTCGCGCTGGACTTGTTCTCCGCGGCTTTGGGCCATGCCATTGTCGCGGAGGTAGTCAAAGCCGAATTCCGAGTTGGTGCCGTAGGTGATGTCGCAGGCGTAGGCGGCTCGGCGCTCTGCCGGGCGCATCTGGTTTTGCAGGCAGCCTACGCTGAGACCGAGTGAACGGTAGAGGGCGCCCATCCATTCGGAGTCGCGTTTGGCGAGGTAGTCGTTGACGGTGACGACGTGAACTCCGAGACCTGTTAGAGCATTGAGATAGACCGGCAGCGTGGCGACGAGCGTCTTTCCTTCACCGGTTTGCATTTCGGCGATGAGCCCGCGGTGCAGGGCGATGCCTCCAATGAGTTGGACGTCGTAGTGGACCATGTCCCAGGTCAATGGCTGGCCGCTGACGCGTGTCTGGCTGCCGCAGAGTCGGCGCGCGGCATTCTTCACCACGGCGTAGGCTTCGGGGAGGATCTGCAGGAGGTATTTCGCGCGGGCCGGACCGAAGCGGTCCTCGATGTGGTGAAAGGCGGCCTTTGCGTTCTCGATGGACTCCGCGGTGGGGGCGACCTCAGAGGGTAGGGATGAGAACTCCTTGCGCAGCACGGCGAGGCGCTGCTGCAGGGCCTGGGCGGTTTTCTGCAGGGCGGCTTCGTCCATTTTTTCGACAGCGGTCTTGGAGGCGATGTCGAGCGGATGGTAGCGGGCGAGATGCTGCTGCCATTTGCTGGTGAGCTCTTGGAGGGCTTCGGCAGGTTCTTGCTGAAGCTTCTCTTCGATGCTGTTGATGCGTTTGACGATCGGACGAATTCGGCTGAGTTCGCGATCGTTTTTGCTGCCGAGGATGGGTGGAAATGACCAGGTGATCATGAAATTGGATGAGTCGTGCGGGGGTGTTTCTCCGCGGATTTTAAAGAAATGTTAGAAAATGGATGCCGTAAATCGGCGAAAGTCCGCCACTGGAGCGGGTGGGTTTCCCTCATGGAGGAGGAAAGACGGATCGGCGCGGTTTCCCGATTACGAGGTTCGCACTCGAGCCTGTGAAGTGGCGAGTGTCGGTTGCAACAGGGTGCGTTCTAGCAGGTCTCTGTTGCCGGCGGAGCCCGTCCTTGGACAGTCCCGTTTGATGAGGCGAGAGCGACCTGGTTTCGGAAGGGTGCGATTGCGATCCGCTGGAATGCGGGTTCACTCAGGGTGGTGCCATCGAGGGTCGGTCCGGCCAAGCTGGTCGGAGGGTTCGCGGTGTTTGGCGGTGCGTCCTCGTCTGCGAGGAGAGTCACGCTGCCGCCATCGAGTTGAGCGGACTTTCTCAGCGAGGCCTTTTGCTGGGCGAGCAGGTTGCATCCGAACAGAGCCACCAGCGCGAAGACCCATGGGATCAAGACGTGAGGCTGAAGCTTCTGGCGGAAGGTGATCATCGGGATTCGGGGCCGGGCAGCCGTAGCGACTTACCAGATGGAGGATCGGAGAAGGCGAGGAATTGTCAAATCATGGCTGCTGGCGACGGGTATCTGATCGGAGAAATCTGGAGTGCGGTGGCAGCCTGCTGCCGCTGTGGTGAGATCCAGCTTGCTGGATGCGGGGGCGAACGACGGGTTGAGGTCTTTTGGTGGTTCGGGCTCGTTTCCGGCAGGCCGGAAACGGGAACAGCGGCAGCAGGCTGCCGCAGTCCACGGGCTTGTGGGTTAGTCGGGCTTGCCGGGGTGCATGAGGTAGCCGAAGAGGTCGCGGGTTTGCTCGGTGGTGAGGCCGTTGAGGAGGCCTTCAGGCATGAGGGAGGTTTCGAAGAGTTGGCGGTCCTGGATTTGCGTCCGCTCGATGGTCTCTTTGGTGGTCATTGTCTGGATGGTGAGGGTGCGGGGACTCTGTTCTTTGATGACGCCTGTTAGGGTGCGGCCGTCGGTGAGGGTGAAGAGCTCCATGCGATAATCCGGGGCGAGTTCGGCGGAGGGGTCGATGATGTTGTGGAGGAGGTAGTCGAGGTTGCTGCGGCCGCCACCTGTTAGGTCGGGGCCGATGTCGCTGCCCTGGCCGTGGAGCTTGTGGCAGGTGGCGCAGTGGGTTTGGAAAATCTGGCTGCCGTTTGTTAGATCGGCCTTGGCGAGGACGGCGGGGGTGAGTTGGGCGCGGGTGGCTTCGATGAGCTCGGTTTTGGCTTGGTCGGTAAGGCCGCTGGTGCCCCAGACTTTGCGGAGCTGGGTGGAGAGGGCTTCGTCGCCGAGGGAATCGATCTGGCGGGCGTGGAAAGCGCTGAGGCGTTGGGCGGGGAGTTTTTTCTGCTCGATGCGATCGAGCAGGGTGCGGGCGAAGGCGGGGCGGGAGCAGAGGATGGCGAGGATCTCGTCCTGCTGAGCGGCGTGGAAGCGGTTGAGCTTGAGGGTCAGGATGCGGCCGACCCTTGGGTCGTCGAAAGTGGCGAGTCCTTCGGCGGCGGTGGTGTTGAGGTGCTGGACATCGAGGAGGGAAATCAGGATTTTTTTGAGGTCGTCGGGATTGGCGCGGATGAGGCTGCGGAGGGCGGATTGGCGGGCATCGAGGGGGGCTTTGGGGTCGAGGGCGATCTGGCGGACTTCGGAAAGGGGGAGGCCGGTGCCGAAGAGGAGTTCGAGGGGGGCGAGTTGGGGTTTGAGGGAGGGGTCGAGGGATTTGACGAAGGCGGGCCAGTTCGGTGGCGGGGTGGCTTTTTGCCAGCCTCGGGTGGCGTCGGTGAGGCCGCGGATTAAGTCAGTGGTAGCGCCGACTAAAGTCGGCGGTCCGGTCGCGAGTTTGAGGAGCTGGTTGAAGGGTTCGGGGCGGGTGTCGAGGTCTTCGGCTAGGCGGCGGGCGATGAAGCGGCGGAGCTTGGGCCAGGTGCAGGCGGAGAAGATCTCGACGAGGTGATCGGGGTGCTCGTCAGCGACGGGGATCAGGCCATACCAGACGAGCAAGGGGAGGTTGTGGTCATCGGCGTCCTCGGCGTGGGAAACGAGGGCGAGGGCGAGGTGCTTGCGGAGATCGAAGGGGAGACGCTGGAGGGTGGAGGCGAGTTGAAGGCGGACTTGGGGGGAGCGGTCGGCGAGTATTATGAAGAGTTCAATGTATTCGTCCGCGAGGTAAGATGCTTCATCGGTATCAATTCGTGTCGAGGTGATTGAATCGAGAGGCCAGTTTTCTGTGAGTGATCGAATGAAATCACTCTCACTCTCCGGTTTTATCCAAAACCTCTGTTCTCCGGCGTCGATGGGCATGAATCCTTTTTGAATCAATTCTTCACCAGTGGGACTCGCGTGTTTAGCATCACGACTGTGTGGTGACTTCCTCAAGGCACGAACTTGGCAAGCCATTCGGCTTTGCCACGAATTTTCCTTGTTCTGTAAAATGGGAAGAAGCTCTTCATTTGAAGTCTTCGTCATGTCGTCTTCCCACCTACGATACTCATCGTAGCTAATCATATAGATCCGCCCACTCGTCCGATGAACGCCGGTGTTTTCGTGGCATTCGCCGGTGTCGGACCAGTCGAGGACGTAGACTTCGCCGTGGGGGCCTTGGGTGAGTTCGACGCCTCGGAAGAAGGGGTCGGGGGTGATGAAGAGGTCTTCGCCGTGGCTGGCGACGAAGCCGGAGCCTTTGGGGGTGAGGATCTCCTGATTGATGCGGCGGCCGTGGAGGTTGATGGTGAAAAGTTTGCCGCGATACTCGGCGGGCCAGTTGTTGCCTTGGTAGATCATCATGCCGACGTGGGCGTGGCCGCCGCCGAAGTCGTTGGCGACGCCGTTGCGGGATTCGTTCCATTTCCCGCTGGTGTCGAAGTGCCAGTGGTCGGCGTGGCCGGGGATGGTTTCGTAGACGCGCGGGTTGGCGGGATTGGTGAGCAGGCGCGCGAGGCGCATGCCGGGGACGGCGTGGAAGAGGTGGTCGTTGACGGTGTTGATGAGGAAGAGGTTGCCGTTTTCGTCCCAGTCGTGGCCCCACGGGTTGGTGGTGCCGGAGGCGATGACTTCGAAGGTGCCGCGGGTGCGATGGTAGCGCCAGATGCCGCCGCGCAGGGGGATGCGATCGGCGTCGGGGGTGCCGGGTTTGCCGACTTCGCCGGGGGCGGAGCCGCCGCAGCGGCCGTAGAGCCAGCCGTCGGGTCCGATGCGCAGGCCATTGGCGAAGTTGTGGTGGTTGCCTTTCGGGACGGTGAAGCCGTCGAGGATGACTTGGGGTTCGGAGTCGGGGATGGCGTCGCGGTTTTCATCGGGGATGAAAAGGAGCTGCGGGGGGCACATGACCCACAGGCCTTCGGGGGTCCACTCGATGGATGTTAGATTGAGAAGGGTGTCGGTGAAGACGAGGCGTTCGTCGGCTTTGCCGTCGCCGGTGGTGTCCTTGAGGAGGATGACTCGGTCGCGTAAGTCGTCGCGCAGGGTGGTGCCGAGTCGTTCATAGGTGAAGTTTTCGGCGACCCACATGCGGCCGCGGGTGTCCCATGAGCAGTCGATGGGGTTTTGGACGGTGGGCTCGGAGGCGAAGACGCCGATTTTGAAGCCCTCAGGCATCGGGGTTTTGGCGGCGACTTCCTCGGCGGGCATGGGGGAGCCGGGCTGGGTTTCCGAGTTGGTGGGAGTGGGGAATTCGGTGGCGAGACTGACCGCAGGGATGAGGAAGAGGAGGGGGCGCATGGGATTTTGGAGTGCGGCAACCTGCTGCCGCTGTGGTGGGATCCAGCCTGCTGGATGTGGTGGGCGAATGATGGGTGACGATGTCTTTTGGTGGGGCGGGTTCGTTTCCAGCAGGCTGGAAACGGAACAGCGGCAGCAGGCTGCACGCAGTCCACGGCTATCTTTTGACGTAGCGGAAGCCGGGGAGGGGGCGGACGAGGCGTTTCATTTCGAGTTTTAAGAGGGTGGCGCTGACGGTGGCGGCGGGGAGGGCGGTGAGGTCGATGAGGCGGTCGATGCCGGATTCGTCGGTGCCGAGGGCGGTGAGGACGGTTTGCTCGTCGGGGGCTAGGTCGGGGAGGTCGGGTTTTTCGGCTGCTTGGGTGGACTGAAGTCCACCGTCCTGAGTAGGCTGAAGCCTACGCTCCGGGCGGTCGAAGTTGAGGGAACCGAGGTCATCGAGGAGTTCGGAGGCGTCGGTGAGGAGGGTGGCACCGTCGCGGATGAGGCGGTTGCAGCCGGCGGAGGTCGGTTTGTCGATCGGGCCGGGGACGGCGTAGACGGGGCGGCCGTATTCGGTGGCGAGATTGGCGGTGATGAGGGAGCCGGACCAGAGTGGGGACTCGGTGACGATGAGGGCCTTGCTCCAGGCGGCGACGATGCGGTTGCGCTGCGGGAAGGTTTTCTTGTCGGGGGAGGTATGGAGGGGGAATTCGGAGACCACGGCGCCTTTGCCATCGGCGATCATTTCCGCAAGCGGGAGGTTTTCGGCGGGGAAGATCTTGGCGAGGCCGGAGCCGATGACGGCGATGGTGCGGCCTCCGGCGGCGATGGCGGCTTCGTGGGCGGTGGTGTCGATCCCGCGGGCGAGGCCGGAGATGACGGTGAAGCCGGCGTGGGCGAGCTGGTAGGAGAGTTTTTTGCTACTATTTTTCCCGTAGATCGAGCAGCGGCGGGTGCCGACGATGCCAATGGCGTGTCGGTCGCGTTCTTCGATCTTTCCCCAGACGTAGAGGAGGAGTGGGCAGTCGTAGGCTTCGCGGAGCTGGGGTGGGAAGGCGGGGTCATCGGGAAGGATGACGGAGAGGTTCCGTTCCTTGAGTTCGCGCAGCTCGGTGGCGGGGTCGGAGTGGGATTCCCAGTCGGTCAGGATGGCCGCGAGTTCGGGGCCGATGCCATCGACGCGCATGAGCTGGTCCTGGCGGGCGGCGAGGGCTTTGTCGGCGGAGCCGAAGGCTTCGATGAGGCGTCGGATGCGGACAGGGCCGAGCTTGGGGAGCTGGTTGAGGGCGAGGAGGTGTTCGAGCACGGGATAGGATTCTATTGGGAAGCATCTTTGAAAGTTGGCAGGTGCTTGTCCATGGCGATGTGCGGGATGCCGACTTCGGTGAAGGTTTTTCCGAGCGGGAGATAGTCACATTTCAGATAGAAGTCGCGGGCCGATTGACGGGCGTGGAGGGTGAAATGGGTGATGCCTTCTTTGGCGAGAATCGTCTCGACGGTGATGAGGAGATGCTTGCCGTGGCCCTTGCCGTGAAGTGGGGGATTGATCCACATCTGCCGGAAGCGCATGCTTCGGTGATCGGTAGGACGGGCGATCAGACCGCCGATGATGGTCTTCCCGTCGAGAAGTGCGAAATGGCGGTGATCTGCCTCATTTTCGGTATCATCGGTGTTGAGATTCAGGCCGAGGGGTTGGCGCAAGTGAAGGTCACGGAAGATGAGATTTTGACGGTAGAATTCGGAGCCGTACGGGATTTCTTGGACGGTCATGAGGCGGTGGGGCAGATTTTGCTATGGCTGCGGGCCGCCGCAGCTATGTCCATTGGGCGAGTTGTTCGGGGAAGGGGCAGTCGTGGCAGTCGGTGAGGTCTTCGAGGCAGAAGTCGTGGTAGATCTGGAGGAGGGCCTGGTGGTGGGCGGCTTTTTTGAGCCAGGGTTTGGCGGCTTCTTCGGAGCCGAAGAGGCGGATGGCGCAGCGTCGGACCTTTTCGTTCTTCGCGCCAGCGGGGAGCTTGAGGTAGGACTCGAAGTCGAAACGAGGGTCTTCGTGAAGGGCGAGGGGGATGAGGTGGTTGGCGAAGAGTTCGGTAGCTTGGGATTTGCCGAAGAGGGCGATGGGGCGTGCGCTTTTGGCGGAGGAAAGGGTGTGGCGGTGGGTCCAGAACTCGTCGCTGAGTTCGGCGAGGAAGATGGTGGTGGTTTTGGGCGAGAAGGGACGGCCGAGGGCGCGTTTGCGGAAGGTGGACCAGTTTCTAACAATGGCGGCGAGGGCGGCGACGCGGCGGTGGGGATGGTTGGCGGGGCGCTGGCCGTGGAACTTCCAGGGGATGGGGTGGGTGGACTCCCAGTTGCCGCGATGCTTCCACCAGGTGTCCCAGAGTTGGCGGAGGTGATCACGGGTATCGGGTGGGGCTTTTTCGTGGAGTTCGGGGGAGAGAAAGCCGGCGGCTCCGAAGAGCAGGGCTTCCGTATCGTCCGGGTGTTCCTTCAAGGCGGTGAGCGGCATGCGCTGGGCGAGGAGCCGCATGGCGAGGGCGTTGGCGCGGTAGCCGAGGGTTTCGGCGGTGGCTTGGTAGAGGGCGGCGTCGCGGCCGTGGGCGTCGGCGGTTTTGAGGAAGCGGGCGGACTTGAGGGCGGCGCGATGTTCGGAGGATTGTTGAAGGAGCGAGCGGAGGGCGGGCTCTGTTAGATCGGCGAGGGGGTGGACGCAGCGGCCGGGGCGGGCGATGGCGATTTCTCTAACAGGGAGCTGGAGGGCTTGTTGGATGAGCTGGGCGGGCATGGCAACATGCGGGACTTCGCGGTGCTCGGCGGTGCGGGTGAAGGTGGTGGAGGTCTGTGATCGGAAAGTGATGTGGAGGACGACTTTGTTGAATGCCGGGTCGCTGCCGTGGCCGTGGGCTTCCCAGTCGGAGGCTTCGAGGTCGAGTTCGATGGCTCCGTCCTGTTTTTCCCCATCGATCTCAACGGCGGCGTGGAGGAAGTCGGGTCCGGCGGTGCGGTTCCATTCGCCAAACTGGATGATTCTAACAGCTCGTCCGCGGTCGTCGGTGAAGTCGCGGCCGAAGGCTCCCGCGAACCACAGGGCCTGCAGTTCGAGTTCGTCGGGGAGGGGGAGCGGCGGAGATTCGGCAAGCCGGTTTTCGCCGAGGACTTGGTTGAGGAGCTTGAGGTAGGTCATGGCTCGGTGGGGTTGGTTGCTGCGGGCCGCAGCAAGCACGGCCTGCGGCGGGCCGCAGCAGCTACGGCGATGGAGCAGCGACGCTACTTTTTCGGGGTGGCGGGAGGTGGCGGAGGAGGGTCGAGGATGTTGAGCCAGGCGGCAGCGGCTTCAGCTTCGGGGAGGTGGGAGTAGCGGAGCTTGGCGTCGCGGAGTGTCCTGATGGCGACGGTGTTACGCTGATTGGTGCGATCGATGGCGGCGATCAGCATGTCCATGCGGAAGCGGTCGACATTGTTGAAGTAGATGCCTTTGGCTTCCTGAAAGGCGAGCGTGGCTTGGGGGTATTGTTTGCGCTCCATCAGGTCGAGTCCGAGTGCTTCAAGCATCACTCCGCTTTGCATGCGGGGAGCGGCGAGTCTCAGTTGTTTCTCCATTTCTGAAGGGTCTTTTCCCCAGCGCATTTCGGCGATGCGCAAGGCACGGTAAGCGGCATCCTCTGGCTTTTTTTCTCCGCTGCCATCGAGGTGGAGGAAGGGGCGGTAGAGGGGGTCGCCGAGCACGACGTTGTGCCACGAGAGGGCTGGGATCGACATGTAGGCGGCTTCGGCGAGAGTGTATCCTGCGAGCAGGCGTGCCGAAAAGATGTCGAAGTTATGGGTCAGATGGAGCAGGGGTTCATAGACGTTTCCGAGGGTCGCGGCGGCTCCTTTTTCGAGTAGCGGGGCGCACCAGTTCTGGGTGGGGTTTCGCAGTTGGGCGGCGCTGAATGAATGGAGGTGAACGGCGACGGCACCGCGTTTGAATTTGAAGCTTGGGTTCTTGAACGGGCCGCTGACGTGGCCATCGTACCATCCGAAGTAAATGGCGGTATCATTGAGCGGGTAGTTCGGCGGGAGGGTGGGATTAAAGCGATCGACGAAAGTGGGGATGCCTGCGTTCATGAAGTTGGCGGCGGTGACTTCCAGCCAGGTGTCGCCTTGGGGGTGCTTGTTGGCGATGTCGATGACGGCCATGCCCCAGAGTCCGGTTTTCTCCACGGCGATGGCATCGGCGATCATGCGCTGGCAAACTTCGAAGGAGGGGCCATCGATACGGCCGACGAGGAGGATGGGGATGCCGGCTGCGGAGATGGCGTCGTCCTTTTTGAAGTAGGGATTATTGATCTGACCTTGGGAGGGAAAGCCGTCGAGGCCGAGGAGCGAAAGTTCGGAGTCGACGGAGGCACTGCGGTTTTCCATCCACTTCTGGCCCTGTGAAACGGGTGGGGCGTCTTCCGGCGGAGGAGGTGATGCTTCGAGGACTTTGATCGGGATGCCGCGCATGCAGGCGAGGATCTGAATTCGGGTGCTCTGCATTTGCAGATTGCCCTGTTCGTTGGGTGCGCGAGTCCACCATTGGCGGCGGTCAAATTCCGCCACCAGAGGTTCGCGGAGCAGGGTATCGAATTCGGCCCGGGTGATTTCTTCTTTGTCCGGCAAGCGCAGGCCCACGAGATTCTCCACGGGAATGCCACGGGCGACGGCGTAGCTGTTGGCAAGCTTCTCGGACTCGGGCAATGCGCTGTTGTAGAGCACGGCGACCGATTGGACGACCGGGTCTCTTGGCGCGGCGAAGACCGAGTGGGAAATGAGAAGGAAAAGCAGCAGTCGAAGCATGGGCCAAGTCAAAGGCGCAGGGCTTGATGCGGGAAGCGTGAAATGCTCACAACTTCAGACCGTCGTGGGCGACGCGGATCCGATGGGGCAGCGTTGATTCCAGCTGGGAGTGCTCGTTTTCATGTCCCAAATGAGTGAGCCAGGCCTTGCCGGGGTCGATCCGCTCGATGGCGGCGAGGGCTTCGGTGACTGACATGTGGGTCGGGTGGGACGAGGGACGGAGCGAGTCGATGATCAGGATGTCGACCTGATGAATGCGGTCGAGAGTTTCTTGCGGGATGCGTTTTACATCCGGGATGTAGGCGCTTGGCGGGCTGCCGGGGTGTTCGAAGAGGAAGCCGTGAGTGTCGACGGCGCCGTGTTCGACGAGCAGCGGGGTGACTTTCAGGTCGCCGTAGGAGAAGGGGCCATCGAACTCGATGGCGCCCGGTTTCACGTAGCCGCGGTAGACGTTTTCCTCGGAAAATGCCCAGGAAAACATGGTGCGGAGGGTGGTGAGGGTCTGGGTGCTGCCGTGCATCGGCAGGGGGGTGTCGCGGCGCCAGCAGAAGGCGCGGAGTTCGTCGAAGCCGACGACGTGGTCGACGTGGCCGTGGGTGTAGAGCACCGCGTCGACCCTGGTGATTTTTTCGCGCAAGGCCTGTTCGCGGAGGTCGGGGCCGGAGTCGACGAGCAGGCTGATGTCTCCCGCGCGGACGTGAATCGACGAGCGGGTGCGGGTGTTGCGCGGGTCGGAGGAGGTGCAGACCGGACACTCGCAACCGATGACCGGGACACCGACGGAGGTGCCGGTGCCGAGGAAGGTGATTTCGAAGTCCGCAGGCATCTGGGCGGGAGGATGGGGGAATTATTTGAAACGCCAAGTCGCCAAGCGGGGAAAGTTTTCTGGATGGGTGGGGTGTTTAGTCTTGTGTATATCACGATTGTGTATACAGTGGTTTGATGGAAACAACGACAGTCTTCAAAAGCGGAAACTCATTGGCTGTGAGATTGCCGAAGGGGTTCTCGTTGCCAATTGGTCGGGTGATCATCACCAAGGACGAAGCGGGGATCCACCTGATGCCTACGACGAACAACTGGCCGGAGGATTTGGAGAAGATGTTTCCCCGTGAGCCAAAGCTCGATTCATGGGAGAGACCTGAACAAGGTGAGGGATTGGACTCGCGCGACTGGTGATGTTCCTTCTCGACACGGATACCTGCATTTTCTTCATGCGCGGCGAGGAGGAAGTGCTCGAGAATGCGCGGAAGGAGGATCGCTTGGCTATTCACGTTTCAACGATCAGTTTGTTTGAGCTACGTGTAGGGCTGGAGAAAGGATCGTTGAAGCATGCCAAGTTAAAGAGGGAGAAACTGGAGAATTTAGTGAAGTTGTTCTCGGTGGTGGACTTCGGCGATACGGAGGCGGTGATCGCGGCGCGTGTGCGGGCGGATCTTGAGAAGCGTGGGAAAAAGATCGGTCCCTATGATACGCTATTGGCTGGAGTGGCGCTGGCGAAGAGATGGACCTTGGTGACGAACAATAGTCGTGAGTTTTCTCGGGTGAAGGGTTTAAAATTGGTCAATTGGAAGGGCTAAAGCTTGGTGACGCTGACTCTCTTTATTGAGGTTCCGTCTTGCCCAGCGAGTGCGATGTCCTTGACTTGGCGGCTTTCCTTTTGAGCCAACGCCGGAAGGTATCAAAGAGGGCTCCGGGGCCTTCAATGAGCCACCAATAGATCCCGAGTGGGACGGCGAGGTAGAGCAAGAAGGATTTGAGGAATGTTGCTGCGTCCGGCATGGGGTGGGTGGTCAGCCATGTGATGAAACAGGCGTAGACCGCGTAGCTGAGGATCAGGGCACTCAGGAAAGTGGCGGGAATGGCTGCGAGGCGGGGTAAGCGGAAGAGGCGGCAGAAAATGGTGCCTATTCCTGAGGCAGGAGCGAAAATTCCCCATCCCACCGCCCCCATGAGCGCGATTGAGACGAGGCCGGCGGGATAGGCAAGGGGGCCGCCCAAGCCGCCACCGAAGAACAGGGCGAAGATGAAAAGAAGCAGGTAAATCAGCGTCCAGATGGCGCAGGCGGCGACGATTCCAAAGGCAACGGCGAGGAAGTGGCGGGCGAGAAATAGGGCAGTGGCTTGGAGGGGCCGCATGGTGGTCACGAATATGAAAGGTGGGTTCTGGAAGGCAATGGCTTTGGTGGAATCCGGGGAAAGCCAAGGGCGGTGAAGCGCGACTGAAAGTCACCTTGCCCACTCATGGCGCTTTTCAAAGCGCTACTCCGTTCCAAAGGGGAGATGGACAGGGTGATGGATGGCGTGTAGGGTTTGGGACATGGGAAAGGAGGATCCATGCGAGAGTTTGGCGAGGGAACTTCGGGAAGTGCGCTCGGCTCAGCCATCGCGCAGCTCGAAGGAGTGGCTCGCGCAACTCCAGATGAACCGTTTGAAGTACGCCAAGAAGCTGCAGTCAGGCAGAGAGACGCCCTCGTCAGATGGGCAGACGATCGGGGTCTAATCCTTGATCCGAAGGAATTTCCGGAACGTCCGGTGCCAGGGGGCGCGGAACATGAGGTGTTTCCATTTGAGGGAGAGTTTTGGAAGATCACCCATACGGATTCTTTTGGATGGGTGCCGTCTGCCGGTGATGATGGGTTGCCGGAAGTCGTATGTGCGACACCGCTAGATTACCTGACCCGGTGGAAATTGGTGAACTGGGTGCTCGGGGATCGAGTGCTTCTTCGAGGAATCACTCATATCGACGAGGGGCTTTCTTTGGTGATTTCACAGCCTGCGATTGCGGGCGAGAATGCGGAACCGGATCAGATTCGGTCGAGGTTCGAGCAGGCTGGATTTCGGTCCCTGAGGCGGTTTGTCATGGGTGCTGAAGCTGACTCATCCTACTATGATCCCAATAGAAGGCTTGGGATCTTTGATGCGTCTGGAGACAACGTTTTGAATTCGGGGGGAATCATCGTCCCGATCGACGTCGTGGTCGTCGTGGCGAGTGAAGCGCTTCACCGTCAGTTTCTTGACTTAATCGCTTCGCGCAGATGTTGATTCGCAGGTCAGGCTGGACATACTCCCGGCATTCGCTCCCATGCTCACTCTTCTCAAAATCCGCAATCTGGCGCTGGTCGATGAACTGGTTTGGGAGCTCGGGCCTGGTTTGGTCGGGGTGACGGGGGAGACGGGGGCGGGGAAGTCGGTGATCGTGGGAGCGCTGAAGCTGGTGCTGGGCGAGCGTGCGGACAAATCGCTGATCCGGACGGGTGAGGCTTCATGCACGGTCGAGGCGGTGTTTGAGCTTTCGAACGCGGAGGAGGTGGATGCGGTTTTGGAAGAGGGTGGGCTTGAGGCTTGCGACGGTGGTCTGCTGATTGTCCGTCGGGCGATTGGTCAGACCGGGAACCGGCAGTTTGTCAACGATTCGCCGGTGACGCTGGCTTTGCTGAAACGCATCGGTGAGCACCTCGTTGATCTGCATGGTCCGCATGACCACCAGTCCTTGCTTTCGACGGAGCGTCAGCTGGCGATGCTGGATGCCTATGCCGGCGCGGACTTGGAAAAGTATCGGACGGCGTGGCGTGGCTGGCGTGCGAAGCAGACCGAACTGGAAGAGCTTCAGGAGGCGGAGAGTGCCGGCAGCCAGGAGCTGGAGTTGCTGCGGCACCAGGTGGATGAAATCGATGCGGCGAACTTGAAGCCTGAAGAGGAGGACGAGATTGCGGATCGCTATCGGCGGGCGAGCAACGCGACGCGATTGGTCGAGCTGGCGAGTGCTGCCGCGGGCGTGCTCGGTGGCGATGAAGGGGGAGTGGTGAATCTTCTGGCGGAAGTGCAGAAGTATGTGCGGGAGTTGGAGAAACTCGATCCGACGGTGTGTGATAAGACGATGGGTCTTGAGGGTGCGGTGCTTGAGTTGCAGGAGTTGGAGACGACGCTGCAGGATTACGCGGAGGATTTGGATTTGGATCCGAAGGAGGCGGCGGAATTGGAGGAACGGGTGAATCTTTTCGAGACCTTGAAGCGGAAGTATGGGGTCACGCTGGAAGCGGTGCTGGCGCATCGTGATCGCTGTGCGGACCGTCTTGATGCGGTGGAGAATCGTGGGGAGCGGCTCGATCAACTTGCTGCGGAAGTGGCGAAGCTGCGTGAGGCGGTGGATGAGTTGGGCCGCAAGCTGGGACTGAAACGCAAGAAGGCCGCGCCGAAGTTGGCGAAGGAGATTGCGGGGCAGCTGAAGGATCTCGGTTTCAAGCAGTCGTCGTTTGAGATTCGCCTGGAGGCGAAGCGCGAGCCGTCGATTCATGGTTTTGAAGGAGTGGAGTTTTTATTCGGGCCGAATCCGGGTGAGCCGCTTCAGCCGCTGAGGTTGATCGGATCGAGCGGTGAGATCAGCCGGGTGATGCTCGCAGTGAAGAGTGCGTTGGCGGATCAGGATGCGACGCCATTGATGGTCTTCGATGAGATCGATGCCAATGTCGGTGGCGAGATCGCGCGTGCGGTTGGGAAAAAGATGGCGGCGCTTGGGGCGCGGCATCAGGTGGTGGCGATCACTCACTTTCCCCAGGTGGCGGCGACGGCGGCGCGGCACTACGTGGTCGAGAAGGATGTGGCTGGCGGGCGGACCAGATCTCGTCTCTATCCGGTGACGGGTGATCAACGGATTGATGAACTGGTCAGGATGCTCGGCGGCGGTGGCAAGTCGGCGCGGGACATGGCGATCAGTCTTTTGGAAGAGTGAGAATTGGTCTCGCTGGTAAGTCGTCTTACTTGTGTGCGCCGACTAAAGTCAGCGGTCCGGGCCTTGGGGTTGGTCGGGGTTCCATCCCGTGCCAATGCTGGAGAAGGGCCAGTCTTCCGGGGCTTGGCAAAGGGCAGCCATGACCGGATTGCGGTTAATGTAGGCGAGGGCACGATCGTAGTGGGTCTCATCTCGAATCACCCTGTCGAAGTATTCGCGCGCCCAGAGCTTTCCGGTTCTTAGGTTCAGTTTATTGATCCTGATTGCAGACGCCCCTTTCCATCGCTGGATGACTTTTGCGAGAGGCATATGATTGAGGCGAATCATGATGTGGACATGGTTGGGCATGATGCACCATGAGAGGAGTCGGTATTGCTCGGGATGACCCTCGATGATGATGGTTTGAAGGACGCGGGCCGAGGCGGGTTGGGAGAGTAGGCAGTCCCCATAGCTTTTGTCTTCGTAACGGGCGATTCGCTTGAGCAGGTCCTGACGAGCTTCTTGGGCAAGAATCGTATCGGGCGATTCCAGTGGAGCGGCAAGTTCGCTTTTCCATGAGTCGATCAATTTTCGTGGCACGGAGTCCGCAAGACGGAAGGTGATCGCTTGAATAGAATCGGCGTAATCCCGGTGGGGGAGGTAACCACGATCATAGGTAGAGCCCGTCCCACAATCGGATGATTTGAGCACAAGGATCTACGGGTCTTCCTGAATCTGGTGGATGAGCTTCGAAATGAGGGCGGATCACATCTTTCTTGAGCGATTTTCTCGGTCTGGGATGC
>NZ_JBATWY010000050.1:0-28534 GCF_049672945.1 Haloferula sp.
AGGCACTTCCAAGGCTGGATCGACTGGTGCAAATCCCAGAACCTCGGCCTCGACTTCAATCCATCCTGCTTCTCACACCCGAAAGCCGACGATGGTTTCACCCTCTCCTCCGCCGACGACGGCATCCTCCAGTTCTGGATCGACCACTGCAAGGCCAGCCGCGCCATTGCCAACGACATGGGCCAGCAGCTCGGCTCCAAAGCCGTCACCAACATCTGGGTCCCCGACGGCTACAAGGACACCCCCGCCGACCGCATGGCCCCGCGCCAGCGCCTCAAGGCATCGCTCGACGAGATCCTCGCCAGCCCGACCCCGCACAACATCGACGCCGTCGAATCCAAGCTTTTCGGCATCGGTTCCGAAGCCTTTGTCGTCGGCTCCCACGAGTTCTACATGGGCTACGCCATGGAAAAGCAGATCGCACTCTGCCTCGACGCCGGTCACTTCCACCCGACCGAGATGATCTCGGAAAAAATCTCCTCCTGCCTGCTCTACGTGCCCGAGCTTCTCCTCCACGTCTCGCGCGGCGTCCGCTGGGATTCCGATCACGTGGTCACGCTCAATGACGAACTGCTCGCCATCACCCGCGAAATCGTCGCCAACAATGTCGAGGACCGCGTCCACGTCGGCCTCGATTTCTTTGACGCCTCGATCAACCGCGTCGCCGCCTGGACCATCGGTGTCCGCAACACCCTGCGCGGGCTGATGATTGGCCTCCTCGAACCAACGGCAAAACTTCGCGCCGCCGAACTCGCAGGCGATTACACCACTCGCCTCGCGCTTCAAGAAGAAGCCAAAACCTTCCCGATCGGCGCCGTCTGGGACGAATTCTGCCGTCGCAATGATGCACCCGTCGGACCCACCTGGCTCAAGGAAATCGGAAACTACGAAAGAGACGTTCTTTCAAAACGTAGCTAATTCAACGATCAATTTGATCCATAAACCTTCAACGCACCACGGCTCGTTCGTGGTGCGTTTTTACTAAGCCTGCTAAACGATGATACGCCATCTTCTTCTCTCCGCCCTGCTCGTCACTTCGCTCCACGGATTCGAGCTCACCAAGCTCCAAGTGGAACACCAGACCAACCCCGTCGGTCTCGACGATCGGAACCCCCGTTTCCAATGGCAACTTGTAGGGGAATCCCCCGGTCTCGCCCAGTCAGCCTACCGCATCCTCGTCAGCAGCTCCGCAGACAAACTCGCCGCCGATGACGGCGATCTGTGGGACAGCGGCAAAAAAACCAGCTCCGATGCCCATGCCATCTATGCCGGCAAGCCCCTGCCGTCCTCGTCCCACATCCATTGGAAAGTCCAGACCTGGAACAGCAAAGACGAAGTCTCCCCATGGAGCGCAAACCAGACATTCCTCACCGCGCTGATCGGCTCGGAGCCGACCGCCCCATGGATTTCCTTCAAGGATGAGACGCCTTTCCACAAGGACCGCGCCACCCTCCACCTCCCGCCTCCCCGCTACTACCGCAAGTCAATCAATGCCGAAAAGAAGATCACCAAGGCCATCGCCTACGCCTCAGCACTCGGCATCTATGAACTGCACCTGAACGGCAAACGCATCGGCGACACCTACTTCGCCCCAGGCTGGACGAACTACGACCTGCGCGCCTACTACAACGCCTACGATCTCACCGCCGACTTCCAGCAGGGAGCCAATACCCTCGGAGCCATCGTTGCCGACGGCTGGTATGCCGGATACCTCGCCTACGGCAAGCTCGTCGGCTACGGCCCCTACAAGACCGGACGGAACATTTACGGCAAAACGCCTTCCCTGATGGTCCAGCTCCAACTCACTTACGAGGATGGTAGTACTGAAACCGTCACTACCGATCCAAGCTGGAAAGTCTCAACGGGCCCCGAGTTCGAAGCCGACTTCCTGATGGGCGAAGGCTACGACGCCCGCAAGGAACTCGGACCCTGGTCGACCAACAACTACGATGCCAGTAATTGGGAAAGCGCCATCCTCGCCGAGGACAACGGCTCCCACAAACACGTCTTCATCGATCGCTTCAAGAAAGAGGAACAGGAATTCGGCTTTACCAAACCACCCGTCCTCCAGGCCTACCCCGCCCAACCCGTCCGCATCATCGAAGAAATGCCGGCGAAGAGCGTGACCGAACTCAAGCCGGGCACCTTCATCTTCGATCTCGGCCAAAACATCGCCGGACTCATCCGGCTCCAAGTCACCGGAAAAGAAGGCCAGAAAATTGTCATCCGCTACGGCGAAATGCTCCACCCGGACGGCCGCCTGATGACCGAAAACCTCAGGGCCGCCCGCTCTCTCGACACCTACATCTGCAAGGGCGACCCCAATGGCGAAAGCTGGACACCGCGCTTCACTTCCCACGGCTTCCAATTCGTCGAAGTCTCCGGCCTCGATGCCGAACCACCACTCTCGATGGTGACCGGTCTGGTCATGCACTCCGACACCCCCTTCTCCTCCGGCTTCGAATGCTCCGACCCCAGCGTCAACAAGGTCTTCGAAAACGCCGTCTGGACCCAGCGTGGCAACTGGATCGATCTGCCGACCGATTGCCCCCAACGTGACGAACGCATGGGCTGGACCGGCGACGCCCAGATCTACGCCGCCTCCGCCGCCTACCACGCCGACGTCGCCGCCTTTTTCAAGAAGTGGCTGCGCGAACTCGAGGACTCCATGACCCCGGAAGGTTACTACCCGAGCTACGCCCCCTATCCCTTCGGCCATGGCGGCGCCATTCATGCCACCGCCTGGTCGGATGCCGGCGTCATCGTCCCGCACGCCATCTGGAAAGCGACCGGCAACCCCGACTTTTTCGTCAATCACTGGCCAGCCATGAGCCGCTACATGGAGGCTCGCAGGAAACATGATCCCGAACTCAAAGGCACCGCCTTCGGGGCCCCGTGGGGCGACTGGCTCAACGTTAACGATGAGACCCCGCACGAGTACATCGATCTCTGCTACTTCACCCTCATCAGTCGTCAGATGGCCGAAATGGCCGATGCGCAAGCCCTCGACCAGGAAGCGGAAAAATACCGCGACTGGGTCGCCACCCTGCGCAAGAACTTCCGCGACAATCACCTCCAGGAAGACGGCTCGATCAAGCCGACATCCCAGTCCGCCTACGTTCTCGCCCTCGACTGCGGCCTTCTAACAGACAGCGCGGAGCGCAAAGCCGCCGGAGCGCACCTCGCCCAGCTCATCCAATCCAAATCCGGCCCGAAGAACACCGGCATGACCACCGGTTTCCTCGGAACCAAACCCCTGCTTCCCGTTCTCACCGATACCGGAAATCTCGACCTCGCCGTGCGGCTCATTCAGTCACGCAAGTTCCCATCATGGGGCTACGAAGTGAAGAACGGCGCGACCACCATTTGGGAACGCTGGAATTCCTACACCGAAGAGCACGGCTTCGGTGGTGCCGACGGCAAGATGAACGCCGCGATGAACTCCTTCTCGCACTACGCCTTCGGAGCCGTGACCGAGTGGATGATGTCGACTCTCGCCGGCATCGCCCCCGCCGAACCCGGCTACTCGAAGATCCTGCTTCACCCGCACTTCCCGTCGAAGGATGCGACCGACGAAACCGAGGCCATCTCGTGGGTCAAAGCGTATCACGATTCACCGTATGGTCGTATTTCCGTGAGTTGGAAACGTAATGACGACGATTCCTTGAGCTACGAAGCGACCGTTCCACCGAATACCACGGCCGAGCTGATCCTTCCGGAAACCTCGCCCTGGACTTCCGAGAACCCACCGACGAAGTCCCAGACACTCCTTCCCGGTTCCCACCGCATCACGATCAAGTAGAGAGCGCTTTCCGCTGAATAGCTCGCTTGGAACGCAGCGCATCCTTCATTGACGAAGTCCGCAAGAATAACCTCATCCGATCCGTATCGAGATGAGGTTATATGGAACTTGGAAAAATCGGATTCTCCCTGCTGGTGATCGCAGGGCTCATCGGCCATGCCCCTGCGGCGGAAAGCAGTGCGCCTGAAGTCAGCATCGAGGAATCCCTGGAGATCGGTAAAGTTCCGTCGGGGTTCCCGGTGGGATTCTGCCTGCTTACCGCTGGAAACGACCAATACGTCGGCTTCTACGATCAGGATCACAACATGACCGTGGCTTTCCGCGAACTCGACTCGGATCAATGGCAATATCAAATCCTCCCCTCCAAGATCGGGTGGGACTCACACAACTACATCACCATGGCGCTGGATGACGACGGCCATCTCCACGTCTCCGGCAACATGCACAACATCCCGCTCATCTATTTCCGAACGGAGAAAGCGCGGGACATCACCAGCCTGAAGAAAGCCCAGATGACCGGAGAGCAGGAGAACCGGGTGACCTATCCCAATTTTCTCAAAGATCACGAGGGCCGTCTCATCTTCAACTATCGTAACGGGGGATCGGGAAATGGCCGGAGGATCTACAACAAATACGACGATAAATCTCGTACTTGGACCCGCCTCATGGACACCCCGCTTCTTGACGGAGAGGGAAAGCGCAACGCCTACCCTTCAGGACCCGTCAAGGGACCGGACGGTAGCTTCCACATGCTCTGGGTTTGGCGGGACACCCCGGACTGCGCCACCAACAACCACCTTTCCTATGCCCGCAGCAAGGACCTGATCCACTGGGAATCAGCCTTCGGAGAAGCCGTCGAACTTCCGCTTAGACTGGAGCATGAGCAGCTCTGGGTCGATCCCATCCCAAGCGGTGGCGGCATCATCAACGGCGGCGCAAAACTTGGCTTCGATAGCAAAAATCGCCCGATCATCAGCTATCACAAGCGGGATGCTGACGGAAACATGCAGATCTTTGCCGCGCGCCCGGAAAAGGGAAAATGGAGCCGGCATCTCCTGACGGACTGGAACAAGCCGATCAACTTCAGCGGCAACGGCTCGATGGGATTCATCGGCATCAGGATCAGTGAAATGGAGGTCCCGGAGCCGGGCGTCCTCACCATGAAATACCGGCACCGTGACTATGGAAGCGGACGGCTCGTGCTCGACGAGACGACATTCAAACCCCTCGAAAAGAAGATCTCATCACCACCGTCTCTGCCCGAGGAAATCAACCAACTCGAAAGCGACTTCGATGGCATGCAGGTCCGACAGAGCCATGGCACCGCCAGCGTGAACGGCGAAGTCTTTCGCTACGTCCTCAAATGGGAGACCCTGGATGCAAACCGCGATCAACCTCGCCAGCAGCCGCTGCCTCCGCCAAGCACCCTGAGACTCTACAAAATCTCCCGCCCCTGAAAACAGTTCGAGCCCGCTTCAATCAGGCTCCGAGCCATCCCACCACTCGTCGAGCAGCTTGCTGAGCTCGGCGACCTTTTCCTTCTTCTCCTCGGCGAGATTGTTGAGTTCAAACGGATCCGCGATCAGGTTGTAGAGCTCCGGCTTGCCTTCGGGATTGTTTTCCTTGCCGTTCGGTTGACCGGCATACAGCGGGGCAGGAAAGTTATCCTGATTGTGGATGATCAGCTTCCATTCACCTTGAATGACAAAGCGTGACTCAAGATTCGCCACACGCTTGTCGACGCTGACGATGTCGTGGGAATGATCCGCACCAAAGACCGCGTTCCTCTTTTTGAGGGCCGCTTGATCACGAAGATCGATCCCTTTCATGGCCTCCGGCACCTCGGCTCCAGCCAGAGCCAGAATGGTCGGCGCAATATCGATCGCGGAAACCAGAGTGGTTTCATCACGTAGCGGCTCAATCTCGCCGGGCCACTTGATCATGATCGGTGTGCGAACCCCACCCTCGTGGACATCCTGTTTGGACAGCGGGGCATAACGGGCACTTTCAGGATCCTGAATCCAACCGTTGTCGGTGACATAGATGACCACCGTGTTCTTGCTGAGGCCACGCTCATCGAGTTCATCGAAGAGCTCCCCACAGGTTTGATCAAACCATTCGACCATCGCGTAGTAGCGGGCCACGTGCGGTGAATCGACCTTGGCCTTGTACTTTTCGAAAAGCGCCGGCGGAGGATTGTGGGGGGTATGGGGCAGAAACGGAGCATGCCAGATGAAGAAGGGCTTACCCTCCTCCTTGGCGACGTCGAGGAACTCGCGAATCTCCCCAATGCCCTTGCGCGACACATCCAGACCCGCATCACCGTGACGACCACCACGCTTGGGATCCGCATGAGTCATCGCATGGGTGAATCCCGACTTCTTCGGATCACTTTCCCACCACTTGCCTGTCTGAAGCGAAAGGTAACCCACTTCTCCCAAGGCATCCGCCAGACCCTCGCACTCGAGAAACTGATCGTAGAGCTGCTGATGAAGCTTCGCTCCCTTCGGCTCGCTTCTTGAGACCTTCTTGCCACGATTATCCAGCAGATCATTCCCCGTGATACCGTGTTCAAACGGCGATAGTCCGGTGAAAATCGAAGCCAGGGACGGCCGGCACAGGGGCGCCGTCACGTAACCTCGAGTGTAGGTGAGGGATTCTTCGGAAAGCCTGTCGAGGCGAGGTGTTTCAATCTCCTCATGCCCCATGAAACTGTAGTCATTCCACGACTGATCATCCGAAAGAATCAGGACGACATTCGGCGGAGCGGCGTGGAGAGCCGTAAAAAAGATGGCCAGTAACAAGAATCGTATCATATTCGCGGAAGCTTGGAGGCAATTGACTCGCCCTAGAAGTAAAATTTCTTCCGGTCTCCGGTCTCCGGTCTCCGGTCTCCGTTCCCCATCCCCCCATTTCGTATTCATGATGTTTCAAGCCTCCTTGCTTTCCCTCGCGACTCGGGTCCTTGTAACGCTCGGACTGGCATGGCCGCTTCGAGCTTCTGACAGCGCCGTCCCCAACGTGGTGATCTTCATCACCGAAGATCAATCGTGCGACCTGGGGATCTTGGGAACCAAGGGGCTCGATACGCCTTCCATCGATAACTTCGCCCGCGGCGGCGTCAATTTCACCCGTGCCTTCGCGCTCTCCCCGGTCTGCTCCCCTTCAAAAATGGCGCTCTTCACAGGCACTTACCCTCATACCAATTCCGCCGTCCGCAATGTCGAGAACTACGGCGTGCAGTTCCCACTGCCAAAGAACAATGACCCTTCCGACTTGTCGCGCGGCGGCGTCCACGAAGATCTCCCGACCTTGATCGAGCTTCTCCGTGAACATCAAATCTTCACGGCCGTCACTTCCAAGTCCCACGTCCAGCCAATCCGCAAGTTCCCTTTCCACAAGGGATACGTCCATTGCACGAAGCCCAAAGACGCCGAACGCATCACCAAGGACGTGATCAAGCGAGCCGAAGACCGCCCCTTTTTCCTCTGGTACAACATCGGCTCTCCGCACCTCCCCTTCAAAGCTGTCCCCGCCGACAACGGGAAGTGGGACCCCAAGGGCGGCTTGTTGGGCGATGGCGGCGTAAACAACGTCGATCCGAAGGAGATCGAAGTTCCCGCATGCTACCCTGATGTCCCCGCCGTGCGCCAGGACATCGCCGACTACTACGGAGCGATCGAATGCATCGACGAGATCTTTCAACGGGTCATCGACACCCTTGGCTCCGAAGGTGAACTCGACAACACCCTGATCATCTACACCTCGGACCACGGCATCGGGCTCCACCGTGCCAAGCAGTCGATCTACGCCGCCGGACTACAAATTCCGCTGCTTGTCAGCGGCCTTGATACCGAAGGCGGACGCACCATCACCCACCCGGTTTCCCACCTCGACCTGTCTCCCACCGTGCTCGATTACCTCGGCATCGACCAGCCGCAGACCATGATCGGGAAATCGCTTCGTCCGATCCTCAACGGATCAGAAAATGCCTTCCCCGAGCGCCCCACGATCCTCACCGCCTGCCATCGCTACTACCCCGCGCGCGCCGTCACCGACGGGAAATACTACTACATTCAGAATCTCAGCCAACCCAAGGGAGGCTCGCTCAAAAGACCGCAACGCGTCCTCAACGAAGACCAATACAAACCCGGAAAACCGTGGTTCAACCGAACCTACGGCGCCACGGTTTCCGCCGAAGGCACCCTCCCGCACCAGCTGTTGAAACAGATCGTCGAAGGCGGTCTACCCGCCGAAGAACTCTACGATCTCGACAACGATCCGTGGATGGTTCGTAACCTCATCAATGACCCGAGGCACCGCTCGGTCGTCCCGGACCTGAAACTCCAGCTCCTCGAATGGCGCAAGATCTCCGGTGACACGCCGGAGAACCTGAAGCGCCGCACGACCCCACGCTGAACCACACCACCACTTCCCCATCATGCACCCACTGAAAACAAGCCTGCTCTTGCTCCTTGCCCTCACGCCCTCCAGCCTGCTCGCAGAAACACCCGTCGAATCCATGCGCGCCGAAGGACGCTCCGGATGGGTGGTCACCGACGACCCCGCACCTCGGTTGGAATGGACACCAAGGACCTCCGACGTCTCTCAGTGGGAACTCCAAGCCGAGATCGAAGCAGAAGGAGAGGCCGAATCGACCTTCTGGAAACCGGCACCATTTGATGTCAGCGACGGACCTTGGAAGGTCTGGCAAGGCCCCGAACTCACCGACGGAACCCAGGTCCGCTGGCGCGTGCGCTCCATTGACGCCGCCGGCAAACCCAGCTCGTGGAGTCCCGAACAACGTTTCGAGCGTGGCCTGCCGGGCGTTTGGAAAACGGACTGGATCGGCATGGATCCCAAGCAACGGGGCGAAGCCGCACCTCTCTTCAGAAAGGAATTCCAAGCGACCGGTCCGACCAAGGGAGCCAGGCTCTACATCAGCGGTCTCGGCTACCACGAATCATGGCTCAACGGTGTCAGACTGGGTGAAGGCGTCCTCGAGCCAGGACAGACGGACTACGAGCAGCGCGTCTTCTACATCACTCACGACGTCGAAAACATCCTCCGCCCCGGCACCAACGTGCTCGCCGTCCGGGTCGGCGACGGCTTCTACAATCAGAACAAGGTCTGGGGCCCGAAAGGCATGAGCTACGGCGAACCTCGTATGTGCGCACGCCTGATCACTCGGTCGGCCGACGGCAGCCGTAAAGAGATCGTGTCCGACACTTCGTGGAAATGCCAAACCGGAGCAATCACTTCATCAAACATCTATCATGGCGAAACCCACGATGCCCGGCTCGCTGTCGATGGCTGGACGGAAATCGGCTACGACGATTCCTCCTGGTTTCCAGCCGTGAAAATGCCGGCACCCGGGGGAGTCATGGAGGCCGAATCCCTGCCACCCATCGTTCGCCACAAACCCCTGCCCGTCAAAGACATCACCGAGCCCGCTCCCGGCATCAAGGTCTACGACTTTGGCCAGAACTTCACCGGCTGGTGCCGCCTCAAGGTAACCGCTCCGGCGGGAACCAAGATCATCATGACCTTCGCCGAACGCCTCGGCGACGATGGCCGGGTCGACACGCTCAGCACCGGAACGATTCATACCAAGGCCGACCAGGTCGATACCTACATCTGCGGGGGCGGTGGCACCGAAATCTGGGAACCTTCATTCGCCTGGCACGGATTTCAATTCGTCGAAGTGCGCATCGAAGACGGCGAGGTCAGCCAGATCGATCTCGAAGGGATTCCCACTCACACCCGAATGCCCGTTCGAGGTGAATTCTCCAGCTCGGATCCCCTGATCAACCGCCTCCTCGATACCGCGCATTGGACCCAGGTCAGCAACACCCTCAGCCTGCCAATGGACTGCCCGGCTCGCGAGCGCTGCGGATGGACCGGCGACGCCCACCTTTGCGTTCCCTTCACCATGTATCGCTACGATTCATCCGCCATGTGGCGGAAATACGTGCGCGACATGCTGACCACCGCCGAGCGCACCCAGCCGATGCTGACCTTCGGCATGGGCATGGGTGATCGAAAGGTCCGTCCAAAAGCCAGGGGCATCCCCACCATGGTCGCTCCCGGCAAACGCTTCATCGGTGAAGCTTCACCGGACTGGGGTTCGGCCGTTGTTTTCATTCCATGGGATCTCTATCAGTTCACAGGTGATCAAAGAGTGCTCTCCCGGAATCTTGGACCCATGCGCCAATGGACCCGCCACGTGGCAGCCCTCGCCGACAAGGACGGCATCGTCAATGCCGGCCTCGGTGATTGGTGCCGTCCCTGGCCGAATTACGATCCCAATGCCGACCGCGGAGAAGCCCGCGACTACTACGGAGAAGTCATCCCCATGCTCTCGACCGCCTGCCTCTTCCGCTGTGCGGACATCATGGCGGAAACTGAAGAGATCCTCGGCCACCACGCAAAAGTGAAGGAGTGGCGCACCCTCGCAGAGCAATCGAGGGAAGCCTTCTTCCTTGCCATGGAGAAACACCAGGGCTGGAGCTATCAGTCGATGATGGCCATCGCCATCGAGTGGGGTATCGCCCCCCCTGAGCGTGTTCAGGAGATCGCCAACCGACTCGCCGAGCAAGTCGGCAAAGACGGCAATCACTTCATGACCGGCGTCTTCGGCCTGCCCTCCCTTTGGCCGGCCCTCGCCGATCACGGTCACAAGGAACTCACCGACAAGATCCTTCGCATCGAAACCGCACCAAGCTTCCGCTATCTCTTCAAACAAGGAGCCACCAGCTTCTGGGAAGTCTGGCCTGCCGAAATCGATGAAGGAAAGCCCTGGGAGCGCTCCATGAGCCACCCCTTCCAAGGCGCCTTTGCCCACTGGTTCTACAGCGGACTGGCAGGTATCCGGATGGATAGCCCCGGCTTCAAAAACATCCGCCTGCAACCCGTCATCCTTGGAGACCTGAAGGAAGTCGACTGCCGCTTCCGCTCCGCCATGGGCTGGATCGAAAGTTCGTGGAAGCGCGACGGCCAGAAGCTCACTTGGAACGTCGAAGTGCCAGCGGGAGCAAAAGCACGCATCACCCCTCCCGGCAGCATCTCAGCGTGGAACCATGCGGGGACCCCTGTGAAATTCGATGCCGACCGTCAGGAGCAAGTCATCAGTTCCGGCCGACACACCTTCGAAATCGAGCTCGATTGACCGACCGTCTTGCACAAGCCCTTCAACCTACGCTTGTTCCAACGCCCTCAAAAGTCCATGGCACACATTCGTGTATCATGACCTAAGGAATCGATTCGGCGATCTACAAGTATGTCCAGATCGACTTAGGCCCCAAGCCCTGAAACGATTACCCCTTGCATTGGATAGAAAAAGCCCCTGCCAGAATTCCGGCAGGGGCGCTTAAGTTCAGAAGTTTTAAATACGCTTATGCGCGGCGACGGCGGGCGGCGAGGCCTAGCATACCGAGACCGAGAAGAGCAGCCGCTGATGGCTCAGGAATTCCAGAAACGGTGACTGCCTGAATTCCGACCCTCTCATCAACCGATGCACCGCTGCCTGCACCCCGCAGAGTCAATGTCAGCAAGTCGCCAGTGTTAAGTGCGGTGAAAGTAAGGTCTGTCCTGAACGCCACGGAGGTGCCACCCGCAGTAGTACCGGTCACGTCGACATCGGAGAAACCATTCAATGAGGCGGTAAAGTTCTCACCAATGTTTAGCTTCATTCCATAAATCGACACGGTTTGAGGATAGGTTTGCCCGACAATGGTGAAAGAGAGATTCGCACCAGAACCTTCAAGATCCGGGCCTGCCGCGCTGCTTTTCAAGAGTGCATCGTCAATATTAAGTCCTGTGTTCGAAGCGCCACCCACTCCAGCAATCATTCCATCCGTCCAATTGTATTGTTGAGGAGTAGACCCTTGGACCTGGTAGGTAATGCCAGTCGTAAGAGTCGCAGTCACGGCGCTAATCGAACCTGCACCGCCAAGCTGTGAATTTCCACCACCGGTGGTGTCGTTGAAAAATCTCCAATCGACATTGCTGCCCGTGCTGAGATCGTAATTGCCGGTTCTACTAATATCTGTCGTCGTAAGACCAACAATGGCCGCGTTCACCGGCGTGGCCAGCAATGCAACCATCGCTAACATATTGAATTTCCTCATAGTGATTGAGTTTGTGGGTTTCATATTATAGATTATCTGGAACTGGTTTCGTGCGTGGTGTTTGCTGCTACCGGCTTGTTGCCGAACGCTCCCTTCACCGCATATTCCATAGTGAACGATTCTTATTGTCATGGCACACGTACGTGTGTCACGCGCCGATTGGATTGTGACAAAAGTCATAAGATGAGCCTCTTTTCCTTAGAGACACAGGGCTCAACTACGGCCCCTGTTTCCGACAGAAAGCCTTCTGCCGCCAAGCCCGCCCAATCGAGAGCCGCCCCGAAATCGAAGGAAAGCCCATTGCTCTGAAACAGACATCCGCTTGGTGGGCCTCTCATTTCAGGAAGAACGGCGTCACGCGGACCCATTTCTCGGAAGATTTTTTTGTCATTTAGACCCGGCTTTTTGGCCGAAAAAGACCAAATCTGCGGGAAATTGGGTAAACCGGACGACTAAGGACACACGTTCGTGTCTCATGACAACATGAAGCGATTCATGTGAAATTTACGGTGATCAGACTAATCACGGTACCCACTTGCCCAGACCTATGAAAAGAAACCTATCCTTGTCGGCACTTCTGACGTTGTCCTCCTTCCTCGCTCCACTCGCATCGGCCACTGTCGTTTTCGGTTTCAATACCGACGGCGACTTCGAACAATGGACCACGTTAAACGTTACCGATGCGACGGTCGCTGGTGGCACCATCAACGGCACGGCTTCCAGCAATGATCCGCAACTTAAGTACGAGCAAACTCTCGTACTTGGAGCAGGCGAGTCATGGACGACGGTTGTTTACCGTGTTCGCGAAACCGACAGCGTCTCCGGGCTCTATATCGGTTCCGCCGGGGCACCCGCCTTCAGTCCAGTCGGACTGGTGGTTCAGGCAAACGGAGTGATCGTCAGTTCGGGATTCACCACCGTGCCATCCGGTGACGACTTTTACACCATCACCGCCGATATTAGCGCGATCCCGGATGTGGATATCACCACCATCCGTGTGGATCCGATCGGAGGAGCACTTTCTAACAGCGGCTCAGAAACCACTGGAAACACCTTCGAAGTTGACTTCATCCAGGTCAATTCGGTCCCAGAACCTTCCGCCGCACTGCTTGGCGGCATGGCAGGACTCCTGTTGCTTCGCCGCCGTCGCTAAGATCGGGCTTCCGTTCGTTTTCCAACAGGTCGGCCGATTGCGGTCGGCCTGTCTTTCTGTACACTGAAGGGGTAGTCTCCTCCAGTTCAACCAAGCTCCTTAAAAAACCATGCGGACACTTCTTCTAGCTCTCACTCTGCTCGTCTCGATCGCGAATCATCCTGCGAATGCCGAAACAGCAGTCACGCCACCCAACATCGTCTTCATCCTCGCGGACGATCTCGGCATCACCGACATCAACGCCTTTGCCAGTCACTTCACGGGCGAAGATCCCGACAAGCTGTTCTACGAGACTCCGAATCTCGATCAGCTGGTGAAAGACGGCATCCCTTTCTCCCAATCCTACGCCAACCAGCTCTGTACCCCAACCCGTGCCGCGATTCTGAGCGGACGGATTGCTTCCAGGCTTGGCATAACAACCGCCACACCGAACACCCAAACGTATTTCAATCAGGGAATGACCGTTCCCGAAGGAGCCAATCCTCACGACGCCTTCGCTCACAAGGACGCCATCAAGGCCCCACAGGCCTGGATCAACGCAAACTCCAATACCGCTCTCGACCCAACGATACCCACCCTGCCAAGAGTCCTGAGCACCCATGACTCCGCCTTAATTGGAAAGTGGCATCTCGGCGGCCACGGAGTTTCCAAGCTCCAACCCTCAGCTCATGGATTCCGCGAGCTTGCCTTCCACGATGCAGGTGGCTCCGTTTACTTCAATTGGCAGAATTCGTGGAACAATCGCAAGCCGAGTTTCCCAAAACAACCGGGCGAGTACCGCATCGGCCAAGCGGGCAAGCCAAGTGGTGAAGACTACCTTACCGACGACCTCAGCCTCCGCGCCTGCAACTACATCCGCGAACAGGCGAAACGGCCTGCCGGCGCCAAACCTTTCCTCCTCTACTACTGCCCCTTTGCCGTTCACACCCCAATCCAAGCACCACCCGAAAGCATCACCAAATTCGAGAACAAACCCCAGAAAGGGCATCTCGGCCACGACAACCCAACCTACGCGGCCATGCTCGCCCACCTCGACCAATCCATCGGCGACATCCGCCGCACCGTCGAGGAAACCGGCCTCACTAACAACACCATCCTGATCTTCACCTCCGACAACGGAGGCGTCGAATACACCAATCCCGTCGCAACCGACAACCAACCCTTCAAAGGGGGGAAAGCCTGCCTCTACGAAGGCGGCGTCCGCGTCCCCACCGTCATCCTCTGGCCTGGTCGGTTCGACGGCGGAACCTGGTGTGACCAAGTCATCGATGCCACCGACTTCCTCCCCACGCTTGCCGAACTGACCGGCAACCCGCTGCCCGAAGATCTCGATGGAAAGAGCGCCGTGCCCCTCCTTGAAAACCCCACCAAAGAGCAACCCGCACGCACGCTCTACTGGCACTACCCCTTCAACGTGATCGTCAAACATCCGGACCACGGCACGCCGCTCACACCTCACTCCGCCATCCGCGTCGGTGACCACAAACTCATCTGGGACTGGCACGGCAGCCTGGAGCTCTATGAGATCCCGAACGATCCCTACGAGCAGACCAATCTAGCCGCTCAAAAGCCCGAATTGACCAAGGCACTTCATCAACAATTGAAGAACTGGTTGAAGGACAACGTCGCCGCACCCTACTTCCCCGCACCAAATCCCGGCTTCGATCCAGCAGCTCCCGGACAGGCCTTCCCCTTCGTTGACCTGCGTTGAAAACCCACCGAAACCCTGTGATTCGCAAAACCCCATTGCTCGCCTTGAGCACGCTACTCGCCGCGCTTTGCGGGCCGCTTCAAGCCAGCCAACCGAACATCGTTTTCGTCTTCGTCGATGACATGGGCTACAGCGACATCGGTTGCTTCGGCGGCGAGATCGAAACCCCACGGATCGACAGCCTGGCAGAAGCCGGACTGCGGCTCACAAATTTCCGAGTGACCCCGATGTGCGTCACCTCGCGTGCCAGCCTGCTCGCCGGCATGGAATACAGCGCCGCGGGTTATGGTAATATCAACAATGGCCTGAGCTTCGCCCAGCTCCTGCGCGACGCCGGATACCATACGAGCATCACCGGCAAGGTCCATGCCTTCAGTAATCTCAACACCGGAAACCCCAACACCGACTACGGATTCGACCGCTTCTTCGGATTCCGCGGGGGTGCGACCGATAATTTCAATGGTGACGGCACCTGGCGCCTCGACAATGCCGCCTTCAATTCATTCCCCCCCGGCTTCTACGCGACCGATGCCATCACCGACCACACCATCGATTTCATCGAAGAAGCACTGACTCAGGAGAAACCCTTCTTCACATGGGTTTGTTTCAATGCGCCTCACGGCAAACTTCAGGCCCGGGAAGCCGAGGTCCGCAAGTACTACGATCATCATATTTACAGACCGGGCTGGGACCAACTCCGGAAAGAACGCTTCGCCCGCCAAAAAGCCATGGACCTCGTGCCGGCGGACATGAAACTGGCGGAAGTCGGAACCGAAGTCCCGGATTGGAGTCTCCTCCCCGAGACTTCTCCCGACGAATGGGTGCTTCAGAAGGATTTCGAGACACTCTGCATGTCGGCCTACGCCGGCATGATGGACAGCGTCGATCAGAACGTCGGACGCATCGTTGACTTCCTTGCCGATCCCGATGGCAACCCCGGCACCGACGACTCGGTCCTTGAGAACACCCTGATCATCTTCTGCTCCGACAACGGCGGTGCCTACGCCGGCCTCCACACCACCCGGGGTGAACTGCCGTGGGACCCCTCGTCCAACGCCACCTTCAATACCGGCTACGGCTGGGGAGCCCTTCAAAACACGCCCTTCCGCTCCTATAAGCACTCCAGCTTCGGCGGAGGAATCCGTAGCCCTTTCGTGGCCCACTGGCCCGCTGGAATCAGTCTGCCCGGCGGGACCATTCTTCACCAAGCAAGCAACCTCTGGGACTTCTACCCGACCTTTCTCGAACTCGCCGGAGCCAGCTATCCTTCCAGCTACGGCGGGAAAAACCTGCCCCCCCTGATGGGCGAAAGCATCGCCCCTCTGTTCAGTGATGCGAACTCCACTGCCGGAAGCGATTTCTTCATCAGCCACTACGACTCCCGCTCAAAAGCTCTACTCGATGATGGCTGGAAGATCGTTCGCTATGCCGACGGCCCCTGGGAACTCTACAACGTCGACAAAGATCCAGGCGAGCATCACGACCTCGCCGGCGCGCGCCCCGCCCTGCGCGACTCCCTGATCGCGCAGTGGGACGCGCACTTTTCCGCCAATCCGCCTCCAGGTTCACCAAACGGTGTCTGGAACCTGCCTCCCGGTGACACCCATCGCGGCTGGGGTTTTGACCGGATCAGGGACGGATTGCTGAGCTCGAACCCCGAATACATGGCGGGGAACGTCCCGCTCGACACCGACCTCAGCTTCACCTTCGAAGGAGCCGTCAACTTCAACGACACCGTCGGTAAAAAGATCCGCCTGCAGCGCTACGGCAGCCCCGAGATTCTTTGGGAGGCCGATCCCGACCAGAACCATCCCGCCCAAGGCAGCACCAGCATCACCTTCACCGATCTCCCGACTCTCGAACCAGGCGCACACTACTACGTGACTTGGGATACCGGTTGGGCAAAATACAACGACGGCGGCACAATCCGCAATGTCGCCTCCGTCCGCGAAGCCGCCTTCGCTTTCCGCTTCAAGACCGCTTCGAATTTCGACGCCCGCCTTGAAGACACGCTGAGCGTGCCGCCCGGCGGGACCGCATTGCTTGATGAGGACAATTCCAACAACGGCACCCCGGACCTCATCGACCAACTGATGGCAGCCAGCACCGGCAATGCCAAAGCGGGAATCACCATTTCCCACGACGACACTACCAACCCCGCCACGCCGCTGCTGGATTTCAGCAGTCGCCATATCAACAGCAACGCCGAACTTGCGATCGAATACTCACCGGATCTCACCACTCCTTTCGCTCCGATGTTCTCCATCGTCGGCACAAACAAGTCCGTGATTGGAAATGCTGTCGCGGAATCCTTCAGCCGACCTTGTGGTGATAAAGTGGACTACACCCTCCGCCTCGATCCATCCGTCTTTCAGAATGGTCGCGGTTTCTTCCGCCTCGCCGGGGAAGTCTCGGGTGAAGTGCCGCTGGCCATCTGGACTTTCCGCGGCAATTCGCTGGCTCCCGTCAAGCTCTCCGAACTCTCCACCCCTCTGGACGCCACCTACATGGGCGGCAACTCGGGCATCATCAGCAGCGCTGGCAGCTTCAGCTTCGACGATCCGATCACCGCGTGGAGTGGTGGTCAAATGCCAGCCACGGCCCTCGGCACCCAACTCCAAACCGCCCTCGTTGCCGAAAGTGAGATCGAAGTGACCCGCGTCACCTATTCCGGATTCCTATGGAGCGACCGCGCGGCAGGCGCGATCACCACCGTCGAAGCCGACCTCGTCGCCTGGCTCAACGACGCCCTCGACACCCCCGGTATCGTCTCCCCCAAGCGCAGCCTGGTCCTCGGCAACGGTGGCTCACTGCTCACCCCCTTCTCCGTCAGCTACCCGGTCAACGGCAAGGTGCTCGGCGTCTCCGATAAGTGGGACCTCCGACTCCGACTCCGGGACACCAACAACGCCGCTTTCACCTTGGAGGAGGAAGGCTTCGGAATCGATACCGTCACCGTGTTCGGCCGGAAAGCCGAACCTTGAAGCTCGAGAATCCGCCACTCAAGTCGCTGGGCCGCAGGTGCCCCACTACGACGAACGGCGCTCTACCGGCCGGGCTGGGAGCCCTCGTTTGGGAAGGAACGCGGGCGCTGGCTGACATCAAGAAGGTCTGAAATCAGCGCAGAGACTAGATTTCGCAGCGCTACCATCTTCATTCGCATAAAGTTAACTTTCCCGAATGATGTTTTGCCAAGTGCTGGAGAACCCGCATAATCCGCCCATGCCGAAGTGCCTCCATTCCCTGCTTGTAGCCGCGACCGCCCTTGGCCTCGTCGCGTGTCAGGGCACTTTCAGCACCGCGGAGAATCCGACCGGCACCGGCCCCTTCGACAGCCGGGGAAACTACGTTGAAGCGTGGGCCGACAACCCTTCGAAATGGAATGGCCGCTCGGTTCCGACGCCGACAACGCCCCAAAAGCCACCTCAAGTCGCGAGCAACAACACGCCACCGGTGGTGGCGGCAAGACCTACGACCACCACCATCAGCAATCCCACTCCGAAGCCAAAGCCCGTCGTCAAACCCAAGCCAAAACCAAAACCCTCTTCCACCATTCACACGGTTCGGAAAGGAGACACCCTCTACGGCTTGGCGAAGAAATACGGTACCAGCGTTGGAACGATCCAGCGGGCAAACGGGATCAAGGGATCGACGATTCGAATCGGCCAGAAGATCAAGATTCCGCGTTAAGCGTCTTGGTGGGCCCCTTCTTCACGGCCACTGCGATAAAGACCGCGCCTGCCGCGATCATGAAGAGCGACAAGAATTGTCCACTGGTCATCGCTCCCACCATCTTTGAGTCGGGCTCCCGGAATTGCTCACAAATGATCCGGAAGACCGCGTAGAGCACGAAGAACAAACCTGTTAGAAGGCCGTTCGGTGCATGGGGATACCTTACTCTTACCCACCATAGAATCGCAAACAGTAGCGCTCCCTCGAGCAGGGCTTCATAGAGCTGCGACGGATGACGGGCTTCGAGAAAAGGTTCAAGCGCTACGGTGATCTCAGGATTGGAAGCACTCCCGAACGGCACATGCTGCTGAAACGACATCGCCGCCTGATAGATCGAAGCATCCCGAGGAATTCCGTCCGCTCCCAAGTACGGCACAAGCCGTGGTTCGACTTCAGCCGCAGCCAACATCGCGGGACCAAATGATTCGTTTTCGATCATTTTCCGGTCCACCAGTGTCGCCGGAAATTTCATCGCCCAGGCCACGCCCTCGGCCGTCCGTCCGTAGAGCTCGCCATTGATGAAATTCGCCAGGCGACCGAAGAACAAACCCAGCGGTGCCACCACGCAAAGCCCGTCGCCAAGCCCGGTCCACGAGACCTTCTTCTTTCTCGAATAGAACCAGGTGAATACCACCAGACCCAGCACCCCGCCGTGACTGGCCATGCCCCCTTCCCAAACCCGGAAAATCACCAAAGGATCTTCGGTAATCCAGCCCCAGCCGTGTTCCCGCGGCCAGTACCACAGCATGTAGCCAAGCCGCCCCCCGAGGAAGACCCCGAAGATCGCCGCTGCCGAAATGAAGTCACCCGCAGACCCCGGCGGCAGCACCCACAAATTCCGCCGCGACAGCCGCTCCAAGAGGAAGGCTCCGGCCAGAAAACCTGCGAGATAAGCCAGTCCATACCAGCGCAACTGGATCTGATCGGTGATCCGAAAAATCACCGGACTCAGGTCATGAACATAAATGGCGAACACGGGCGAAGCTCACACCATTTCCCCGCCAGCGGCAAGCGGCACATGGAAGGAGCGACGCCCACGTCGCTCTACGTCGGACACCTCGACACCCCAACCCTTTGTGGCACGAGGGCGTGCCACCTCCTGTTCACAAATACCGTGTCAGCTCGCCCACCGCTTTCTCATCCAGCTGCCTCGCCAGCGCCGTCGCCAGCGCCACCATGTGCAGGTGGTCATTCAGATCAATGATCGCATTGTGCGAGTGAATGTAGCGGGCCGGAACACCGAGCACCACACAGGGGATCCCCTCATTCGCAAGATGGAAAGAACCCGCATCCGTCCCACCACTGCGGCGCACCGTGACCTGATACGGAATTCCCTCCCGTTTCGCCGTCTCGATCGCGAACTCGGCGAAACGCGGATTCCCAATCGCACTGCTGTCGAACATCCGGATCTGCACCCCGGCACCAAGCTGGCCCTGACACTCCATCCGTGGAAAGCCCGGCGTGTCATCCGCCGGCGGACCTTCAAGCACCACCACCGCATCCGGTTTGATGAAATTGGCTGCCGACTTCGCACCACGCAATCCGACCTCCTCCTGCACCGTGCCACCGAGAATCAGACGATTGTCCGTCGCCCCCGCCAGCAATCCGCTATGGATCGCCCCGGCCATGCCGACGCGATTGTCGAACGCCTTTGCCATGTAGATGTCATCCTTGGCCATCGAGGTGAAAGCGCTCACCGGCGCCACCGGATCGCCGAGATTGATCCCGAAATCATGAACCACCTCATCGAACGATGAAGCTCCCACATCGATGAACAATTGATCGATGCTCTGCACCTGCTGTCGCTGCGCCGGAGAAAGAAAATGCGGCGGCATCGAAGCCACCACCCCCACGATCTTATCGCCGCTCTTGGTGCGCACTTCGACCCGCTGGGAAAGCAAGGAATGCTCCCACCACCCGCCGAGCGGCACAAAGCGCAGGAAACCTTCCGGCGTGATGCTCTGCACAAGGAAGCCAACCTCATCCATATGGCCAGCCACCAGCACCCGCGGACCCTCACCGCCACAGTCGCAGAACACCGAACCGTTGCCGTCCGCCGAAAGCTCACCGGTCTCGCTCAGCTCATCGACAAAGATCGCACGCACCTCGTCTTCATGACCCGGCACCGAATGCGCTTCGGTGAGTTCCTTCAATAGGGAAAGTGCCTTGTCTCGCATGGCCGGAAAACTACCCGGCCGGAGACTTCCGCCAAGCCGGAATATGGAGAAGGACGACGGATGCCCTGACCACCTTAGCTTCCCTAGCCACCTTAACTTCAGCGCCCATAACCAAGCCTTTGGCAGCGGGCGGATACTACAAGATTCTTTCCCCGACCCGTTTTCCCAAGTCTCGTCACGCCCCGACTCCGACCTCGCTAACGGAGGGGGCGGGTGGTTGAATACCGTCGTAATGCGTTCATGACGCATCTACTAAACAAACAACAAAGCTTTTGCGACCAAAAGCTGCTGGGCTGCCATCGAAACCTCCAAGTTCTTCATGCCCTCGGAAAAGACAGAGCTGTCGCGCCAAATCGGCGCGGCTTGTCGCGTCTTTTCTGAGAGGCGCTTGGAGGTGCCTGATGGCAGGGCGTGGTCAAGTCCGCGCCCTTTGTTTCTTTGGTAAGTCCGGCCGAATCCAACGAATGCAGCTCCTACGACTTCCATGAAATTCTTCCTTTATTTTCTCTTTATCTGCCAATCCGCGTCATCGCTTCAAGGCCAGACCGACCCGACTGTTACCGCTCAAGAAAAGTCCTACCGATTCGGCGTCCTACAAAGACCTCTTCCACCCGAGATCCAAAAACTAATCAAAGAACTGGGTCGAGCGCCTAAGAATGATCTCGACCGTGACGGATGGGACGACCTTTGGCAGCTGGTTTACGGCTTTTCCCGTGACGGTAGAAATTTTTTCAGGCATCTGCAGCCCGATCCCACGGGCGATGCTGATGGTGACGGCATCTCGAACTTTGAAGAGATGTTGGACATGAGAAATCCTTGGGGCGCGGATGTCCCGATTCGTAAGCTGACGCCAGAGGAGGTGAAAACTGCCCGTGCCGCAGCCTACCGAGCGGCGCGCAAGAACGACGCAAAGGTCGTATCCCGCTATCAAGAACTGCTCGATTCGAGAGGCGTTCTGATACGAGGTGAAGAGCGAGAGCTTGAGAAACCCGCCCCGGAGGACAGTGGTGAATATACGGGAGATGAAACCTCGTTCTACTTCCCCGATCTTTCTTCCGACCCAAGTCGGCAGATGTTTTGCACGACCGCAGGCGGACCGGAGATCATCTTCGCGGAGCGCTTGTCGGCCGGGAACTTCTTATTCGCTTGGGAGGGGGAGGACGAAAAGCTCTACGACGTGGAATGGTCGAATGACCTCGAAAAATGGCATCGTGGCGGACAGCGGCTGCCGGTAATGGGCGGGGTAGGAACCTGGGGACAACTCTCCTTGGCTCAAAAGCGCTTTTACCGGGTGACCGAAAGCGACGTTCTCGACACGATTCCAAGTGATCCTTCTGGCGGCGACGGGATCTCGACTTTCGGAGCGACATTGACACCCGTTTTGAGCAACGGTGCTCCACACACCTACCTCGTTACAGTCAATCTTCCTGCCGGGGTTTCCGCGAGCGGAGTTGAGCTTGTTGTCGATGGTGAAGTCCATTCCCAGTGCGCAGCCACGGGGACTTCAGAAGTTTTCTCCGGTCCCATCTACCAATGGAGCCTTTCAGAAGGATCTCACACGATTCATGCATTGGTCCATGCGGACGGGGAAACCACGGCTGCATTCGGCCAGTCTGGATCCGGCGTTCTGAGAAGTCCTTCCACGACGTTTTCCCTGGGTCAGAATTATCAAGCTGTCGCGTTCCGCGTCTCCGAAACTCAAATCGCTGCCGACGATCCTGATTTGCCCGCGCTAACCGAGATTGCCGTTGACATCCCATATGATCCGCAAGGGGCCGGCTCAGTGCAGATCCTTGATGAGGAGCAGAACCTTGTTCGCGAGTGGGAATGGGGGCTCGACGACTATCCGTTAGAATTCCGCCAGGCGTGGGACGGGACTGACTATAATGGGTCCCCGGTGGCCGGAGGGTCGTACAGCGTCGAGCTGAATTTCGGTGGCGGGGGCTTCAATGGCGGTACTTACACGGTCGCCGCCGGCCAAAGGACATGGGAAGCGCTCTGCCTCATGGAGGGACTCACCACGGTCCCGAAAATCCCCGAGGGTCTAGCGGCACCCCCTGCCTGGAACGCGTATGCGAGCCAATTCCTTCCGACTTGGGCTCACGATTTTTTAACATCCGGGAATGGTTGGGACGGCACCGCACATGTCAATACATCGATCCATTCGGCTTGGGGGCCATGGGAGCGACTTGGATCAATTACCAACATCGTCGAGGAAATCAAAGGGAGGGCGAAAGACGACCAAGGAAGAAAGGTGTTCGGACTTGGGAATACTGGGAAATGGAGGATCCGTCAGTGGCAAAGCGGTGCCAGGTACAATGACAGCGTGCCGGATCCGGTCGCAGCTTTCGTTGCAGGCCAGAATCCGTTCAATGACTACGAGATTGGAGTTTTCCTCGGACACGGCGTCGCATGTAAAGGTGAGCCCAAGGCTGGGTCGATGGCAATACCCCGCCCACCGCAGCATTATTTTCCCCTTGTCACCAACACGGCGACTGGTGCTGCGCACTGGGTGGGCAGCGCGGTAATGCCGAAGTACGGAACCACAGGAAGCAAACTGAAGTGGATGTTCCTCATGACCTGCAACCCCCTGCTAGATGTTACAGGCAATGCAATCTACGACGCCTGTAAGGCCAACGGCTCACTTCCCTTCGGTCCCGAACTTCATGTCCTCTGCGGCTACAATTCCAAGATCTGGCTGGAAAAGGGAATGGGCACACTTCTCAGTGACGCGTTGGTTAACAGGATCAATGGGCAGCAGTTCCGTGATGGGACCGTAGTGAACGCTTGGGGGCACGTCTGGGACAGATCGGACAACAAGAACCAAGGAAAAATCGCCCGGGCGGTTTACTGGCCCGCGTGCAAAGATGACACCATCTATGGCGTGAAGCATGAGAAAATCGGTAATCCTCCTGCCAATGCCCCACAATCTGCATTGGAAGAGCGCGATTTCCCCAACTGATGAAGACATTTATCGCTATCTTATCTACTGGTTTTTTCGCTGCTGCCGCCGCGGAGGAGCTATCTGTTAGCCTAGTGCCTGAACGACCGTTGGGCTCACGCAAACCCGCGCATTTGCAGTTCCGCGAAGTCGTCTGGAGCACCGACAGCCCGTGGTTCCACAAACCCGCGCCAGTCTGTAAGGTGGTGATCAAGCCGCTGGACCTTTCTCTCGTGAAACAGGAGGCGCAACGGCGCGGTTTTGTTCGCGAGGAGCTTGAGCCCGGCAGGCATGGCTCGAATGAACCGGGTGCCATCAGCTACGCATCCACCAAGCCCCCGTGGGTGGCGGGTGGCGGGTTTCCGATCAGCCGCTATATATTCTTCGGCGTCGCCAAGTTCGACGAATTTGAAAGAGACGAGCACAAGATGGCTGTCGTCAAGCCTTTGGCGACGAAAGAAGAAAGCGTGGCGATATGCCGGGAGTGGATGAAAAAGCTGGGCATCGATGAAAGTGAATTCTATCGGCAGGGTGACTGGCCGGAGGGTTTTGAAGTGAATGAGTCGACTGGCCGAGTTTCGAGAACCCATCCCATAACCAAGGAAAAGGTTATCGCCCACTTCGGGCAGCAGCTTCGTTTCGTCCAGCAGATCGGCGGATTGCCTGCCTACTGGTCCGGCTTCGGCGGCAACATCATGTTTTTCATCGGTGACGGCGGCGAGTTCTGCGGCCTGAACGGCGCGATGCGGGCTTGGGAGAAGATAGGCGACTACGAAGTGCTCGACCGGGCTGAAGTGGAAGCTGCCGTAAAAGAGGGCTTCGCGTGGGTTTTCGACCCAATCAACTGCGAGCGGGTGGAAGTGATCGAGGTGGAGCTCGACGCTTTCCACTCGGACTGGGACGCACCGCAAGTGGACTTCCCCCTGATTTTCAGCCTTCGTTGCAAGCTCCATGGCGGGCCGGACAACGGCTTGGAGAAAGTCATCTCGCTACCCGCTCTCAAGCAGCACCGCGACAAGTATCCTTCGCTTGAAGAGCTTGCCCGGAAAGCCGAGCGCGAGGCAGTTAGAGAGGAAGCCAAGCCCGATCCCTTCGAGATGGATCCGTCAGAATCCCCACATTGACGAGCGTGTCTTCACTTTCATCTCTCGCTTCCTTTCGCCAGTCATTCCTCCACATCGATTTGAGATCCTCTTTCTAAAGCCTGAAGTGCACGAGCCCTGCTACTGGTCCTGCCACCAAGCGACCGATCCCAGTCCCTCGCCGAGGCGTCACTTGATCGCATGACCTTGCCGTCGCGCCCGCCCGGACCGCCAAGCAGGAAAACAGATCTTCGCTTCCGGACACAAAAAGGCCCCGGACGGTGAATCTCCGTCCGGGGCCGATTGATCAAAACACTTTAGAATCTCCAAACGAGGTCGAGCGTCCAGCGATCCGCGATGATGCTGTCGTTGGAATCGGTCAGAGGAATCTCATACGCAAGACCGAGGTCGACGCTATCGGAAAGGCGCGAACGGAAACCAAAGGCTGCCGTGACCAGATCGCGGTTCACCGAGGCATTGGAAGCCCCGAAGTTCAACAGGTCATTGCCTTCAAAAGTCGCGACAACCGGCACCGCACCTCCGGCCTGCTGGAAGAAATTGGGATTGCCGCTTCCCGCCGAAAGAACATGGAACCAGTTCACTTCCACCAAAGGAATGAACCATGGCATGACCTCGTAACTGACATGAGCACTCAAGAACGAGGAATCCGACAACTGGCTGTCGAACTCCAGATGAGCTCCCGCTCCGGCAGCCACCTGCCATCGGTCCCACACCTTGACCGTGCTGACGATCAGATTGATGGCGCCATCTCCTTCTCCCTGAAAGACGCCCGAACTGCCGGTAGGAACTTCGACCGTAACCGTTCCGCTCACGGCGAAGGCATTGGCAGGATCGTAGATGAAGGCATACTTGGCACCGGCGGCAATGTTGGCAAAGCCTGATTCATTCGACCAGAGTGGTCGGGTATCCGGCCGAATCCGAACGTAGCCGTCCTTGGTCGCGACCAGTGAGAAACGCTCATTGAACGCGTATTCAGCCTGCAGCGCGTAGATTTCCACATGCCCTCCCATCGGCACGCCGCCGATTGTGGTATTCACGTAGTTCGGCAACTTGTGATACATCGCAATCGCGTGAATGTTGGTGCTCGGCACCGCGAGGTCGAACAAGGTCGGGTTACTGATCGGACGACGCGCGTCTTCAAATCCGTTGGTAACTTCAAGAACGGGTGCAGCAATTTCCGGGGCGACGGTTCCAGCAGTCGAGGTGACCGCCGTAGCTCCGAAGATTCCAGCAAAGGCAAAGGCAAGGGTTTGGTTCATGGCTTGCAGGTAGTTGTATTAATAGTGAGCCGACGGAATTGCCGGACGCCACGCATCACAAAGCCCCTGCGCATTTTCTACTATGCGCTTCTCCGCCGACACTGCGCATTTCTTGCGCCTCGCTCAAAATCAATACCCTAAGGGGCTTTCCAAGCCCTTCAGCCCCGCCCCACCAATCCTGAAAAACAGGCTGATCCGCTACTTCGCCGCCTGCCAGGCCTCCTCCATCTCGTCCAGCGAGGCCTCCTCCAAACCTGACCCGGCTTCCTTCAGCGCATGCTCCATTTTCGCAAAACGGCTTTCGAACTTTTCATTCGCCGCCGCCAAAAGCACTTCCGGATCGATCTTGCGGAACCGCGCCAGATTCACCACGGAGAACAAAAGATCACCGAGTTCCTCTTCGAAAGCAGCCGTGTCGCCGGACTCCATCTCCGCCGCCAATTCATCGACCTCCTCCCGGATCTTGCCGAGCACTCCGCTTTCGTCCGGCCAGTCGAAACCCACTTTCGACGCTTTCTTCTGCAACTTCGCCGCCTTCAACATCGACGGCAGGCCCTTACCCACTCCATGCAGGTACGGCTTCTCCTCGTCACCCTTCTCCGCCCGCTTGATATCGTCCCACTGCTGAAGTACGGCATCTGTCGTACTCGCATCGCTCACCGCGAACACATGCGGATGCCGACGGACCAGCTTGTCAGCAATGCCGCGAGCCACATCGTCGATGTCGTAAGCCCCATCCTCAGCAGCCAATTCCGCGTGAAAAACCACCTGAAGCAGCAGGTCACCGAGCTCTTCCTTCAGATGCTCCCAATCACCACGACGGATCGTGTCGATCGTCTCGTAAGCCTCTTCGATCAGGTTGGAAACCAGACTCTCGTGCGTCTGCTCCGCATCCCATGGGCAGCCACCCGGCGCGCGCAAGCGATGCATGATGGCCCGGAGCCGGTCGATTTGCCGCCCCTTCTCCGGGCAGTCGATCATTTCAGCGTCGGTCATGGTTTCTTGTTGGCAGCTCTGGCCAGCGTCTCGCGTTCCTGATCGGTCAGACTGTCGGCACCCTCGGCGGAAATCTTGTCGAGAATCCGGTCCACTTCCGTTTCCTTATCGAGGTCCACCTCGGTCCGAGGCCTGATTTTAGGGCTTAATCGTCGCCGGAATTCCTTTGGCCGCAGGATCTTCCTCTCCCGCTTTCCAAAGCCGATCAACCACGGATGCTTCATCAGCACAAAACCCATGATCGCCCCTCCGAGGTGCCCGGCCTCACCGCCTTCGTTGTTGAAGAACCTCGAATCCGGAAAAACCAGCCCGCCGATAATCGTTCCCGCGGAAATCACAAAGAGCACCATCGCCATCTGTTTCATCGAAAGCTCGATCGGCGGAAAAAGCAGACGAACGCGGGCCGCCGGAGCGAGCACATAGACCGCGCAAAGCAACCCATAGAGACCTGCTGAAGCCCCTACCAGTGGTGAGGTCACCGAGGCGTTGGGAAGCACGTTCAGGAAGTAAAGCAGCACAAAAAACACCGCGCCACCCACACCGCAAAGCAAGTAGTAGATGATGAACTTCTTGGCACCCCACCACTGCTCGACGAAAGGACCGAAGAAAAACAGCCCGATCGAGTTCAGCATGATGTGAAGAAACGAATCATGCAAAAACTGGAAGGTCAGAAACTCCCAGATCCTCCCTTCAAATACAGCCGACTGAATCGCAAAGCAGCCCCAACGATTGAGCGGACCCCAACTCATGACACCGGGAGGGTAGCCATTGGGCCTGAGAAACACATCGATCACAAAGATCCCGATATTCAAAATCAGTAGCCACTTCGTCACCGGAGGAAGTGGCGGAGGACCGACGCGCCTCATCTCCCCTCTCGCATAATCCCGATCGTAACCTGCCATTCCGCGCTCGACTTAGCATGGAGCCCGTCAGGCTGCAAGGCAGGGCCAGCAACCGATCAAATGGCCCTGCATTCATACCAATCCCGCATAAACATGAATCCTGTTCCCAATCAAGCCACAAATGGCAAAAAAGTCACCTTCAGTGAAATGATTCTGATATTCCGGCACGTATGGTGCTCAGGCATTCAGTGTCACACCCACCACCCACACATGATGAAAGTAGAACACAAAAACATGCTGCCCGATACCCGCTCGGTGGCGTCCGAGCTGACCTTTGGTGACAGCTGGGACTCCACCGCGGTTTCCGGGCTCATTCGCTCGAAGTGCTCCTTCGGCGAAACACCGGCCTTCCTGTTCCTGGGAAGGAAAGAAACCGAACTGCTGCGAGAGCACCTCGCATCGGCCTTCGGTTCCGAATCGGTGCTCACCCTCCACGACTCCTATTTCATGGGTCTCGAGGTGGTTGAGCTCAACTGCGATTCGTTCGTCCACGTCGCCGGTCGGAAGACCTCCCGCGTGCTTCAGGATCCGATCGCCCGCCGCCCCGCGTGGCGCGATCGGGAAACCGACTCACTCTGGGGCCTCCGGCTGTAACAAACATTTCCCCCCGGGGCGGCCCGCGTTTCTTC
>NZ_JBATWY010000051.1:0-18861 GCF_049672945.1 Haloferula sp.
GGCCCTCGGCATGGATGGCTGGCGGGTCGACAAATGTGTACTCCGCCGCTTGGCCGGGAGCTACGAGCAGCAATGCTGTCAGGAAGATGGAGGGAAGTCGTGACATCGCTCAGTGGTCTGGGAGGGGAGTGCCTTTTTTGCCACCCTTGCCGAGGCGGTCTCGCAGGCGTCGTTGCAGATCCCCCTGGCGCCCTCGTGCATCATCGAGTTCACGTTCTTGCGGGCTATCCCCGCCGCTTCCCTCGTCCTGACTTTCCGCATCTCCGCTGGACTGGTCGTCCTGATCCTGACGCGGTTCCTGTGGTTCTCCTTCCTCCGGATCACCCGATCCTTGGCTTGGCTGGGGCTGCTGCGAAACGTTCTTCATCAGATGGTTCAGGGCATCGCGAATATGCTCCTCCGACGGGATAAAATCACGATCTGCGTGGGGGGCGGGTGCCTTCTCGATATCTTCAAGGGCGTCATCGACGTCTTTGGACGAGGGATGGGAAATTTCGTGGGCCTGCGCGGAGAGATCGCGGATCTTCGTTAGGCTGTTGTCGATATTGAGATCATTGAGGGGAGCCTCGGCGGCTGACCAAAGTTGTGCAGCGCGGACAAGTGCGCGTTCGGAGGCGAGCGCTTGTTGGGTCGCTTCGACGGTGGCGGCGTAGTTTTTCTGGAAACTCAGGTGCCGCTCGGCAGTTATGATGTCGGCACGAAGCCGCGCCAAAATTCCTGGTAACTCGGGATTTGCCGAGCTCGCGCGGCTTGAAGCGTCGCGATGGTAGTCTAATGCCTTTCGATAAAGGCTGAGCGCCTTTTTCCACGCGGTCTCCGGTTGGGCGGGTGGTTGAGGTTTTTCCGCAAACACATGGGCACCTCGGCGATGACTCAGAATGGCGAGTTGTTCCAAAGCGGCAACCGTGAGATCGGGCCTGTTTTTTGGCGCGATCCGGGCCGCCGACTCTAGCAGATCAGTGACGAGGGCCGTGCGATCTTCGGAGGCAATGACGCCTTCTTCATCGAGTCGCAGTTCTTCCATCGCCCGATTGTAGTGGAGTGTCGAGCGCAGAGTCGGGGGCATCGATTCGTCGGCGAGGGCATCGCGCTCTGCTTCCGGCAGTTCACTGATCTTCGCTTTGCTATCGCTGGCGGACTTGTCCCCGGAAAGGATCCGGTCAGCATTCCTCAGCCACGTTGCTGGCCCGTCTGGCTCGTGGTGCAGCCTTCCAATTTCTTCGCCGGTCGCGGCGTCGATAAAGACTGCGCAGGGGTAGCTATCGATCGAGAATTCTACGGCGAGACGACGGCGTGCCTTCCTTTCCTCGGCCTCGATTCCAGAGCGTGGTAGATCGAGGTCGAGCCGGACGATTCGCCATGCTTCCCATGTCGTGAAGCTTTCATGGCGAAGGATTTCACGCTCGAAAGCAATGCTTGCCTCGGACCAATCACTGCCGATGAAGAGAAGCATCAAGGGGCGATCACTTTCCTTCGCTTCGGTGAGTGCGGCTTGGTAGGGAGCATAGACTTCCTCCTCGGCTCGCAGGGTGGTTGTTGCTGCGAAGATGATCAGCAGGCTGGCGAAAATTTTCCGAGCTTTGCGGGAACGTGGGTCGAGGAACAGGCGCATGAAAAGAAGCAGCACGGCCACGGCGAGCGGGTAGAAGTAGATTTCGTTGGGGCGTCGCCGGATATTCTCCTGATCGGATAGGCCCTCAATGGAAAGGGTGTCGAGGGCGTCGCGAATGCGTGCGATCGAGGCATCGACACGTGCCGCCGAGCCATTCGCGGCAACTCCGTCGGTCGCTTGGGCGATATCACTCATCAGCTCGGGATTGGCCTGGCTTTCCTGATCGTCGCGGCTGTTAGGAATGGCGCTGGCGGTTGTAGGGTCGCCGAAGACCGCAGTGTGAATGGGAACGCCACGCTCCTTGAGTTTTTCGGTTGCCTTGGCGACGTCTGAAGTCAGTCGGTCGCCATCAGATAGGAGAATGATCGCGGAACCCGGAGGCGGCTCTTCCGTTAGCAGTTCGCCTGCTTCTTCAAGGGCGGCCTGGAGATCAGTACCCGCAACTGGAATGATGCCTGGCGAGAGGCGGTCGAGGCGGTCGCTCAGCGTGCGGCGGTCGATTGTCAGAGGGCATTCCGGGAAAGATGCGCCACTGAAGGAGAGGATGCCAATTCGTTCCGAAGGCAGCACGTCGATCAAGGTGCTGGCAAAGAAGCGAGCCGCCTCAAGTCGCGTCAGACCGTCGGCATCGGCGCAGCCCATCGACTTCGAAACATCGATGACGAGTATGACATTGCGTGCCGGAAAGCGCTCGTTGCTGAGGAAGTATCCGGCGATCGGGCGCAGCAGTGTGATCGCAATAAAGATGACGGCGGCAAAGGCGGCGAAGAAGCGGAAGCGACGGCGACGCGGGCTGGAGAAGCTGCGCAGTGCCGAACCTTCGGGACTGTCGGCCAGCGCGCGGAACGTGCGACGGCGTAGGCTGAACGCAAACCATGCGGCCAGGCCAAGAATGGCAAGCGCTAAGGCAATCCAAGGCAGGTGATCTAACGAGTCAAAAGTCATGCGATGGTGTGGAGAACGGTGCGACCGAGCAGCAGGGCGAGCCCGAACAGAATCGCTCCGCTAACGAGTGGGTAGGGGAAGAGGTCGCTTCTAAGAATGAGTGCAGGGTGGACCCGTGTGGTGGTTTCAAGATGGTCGATGGTGTCCATCACCGTTTCGAAGCCAGGTCCATCCTTGGCCCGGAAGAACCTTCCCCCGGTGGTTTTGGCGATGGATTCGATGGTTTCCGTCCTGAAGTTCACGTCCGGAGCCATGCGCAGGTATTCGTTCTTATAGATGAAGGGTTTTTCACTGCCGATGCCGATGGTGTGCACGGCGATACCGCGGCTTGCGGCCAGTCGTGCCGCAGAGTCGGGAGTAAAGTCGGGATCCTGGACAGAGTGCGCGCCATCGGTGATCAGAATGATGCAGCGGCGGCTGTCGTCATCAGTCGGCAGCGCGTCGATGGCTGTCGCCAAACCGGCAGCAATGTTGGTGGCGCGTTCGTGACGGCCCAGCACCGAGTTGTCGATCTGGTCGACAAGTCCTAGCAGGAAGTCGTGGTCAAGGGTTGGTGGACTGGCGATCCAGCTTTCAGCGCCGAAGATGGCCAGACCGATCCGGTCGTCGGGGCGTCGTTCCACGAAACGCTTGATTTGAGCTGCCGCCACGGCGAGCCGGTCGCCCAATTCACCCGCTTCGATGGCCCGGATTTTCTCGGCCTTGCTCAAGCCGGGTTCGGGGTCATAGGCGTCCATGCTGTTAGAGAAATCAAGGGAGAGCATGATGTCGATTCCCTCGCGGGTAACCGGACGGACCTCGACCGCTGACTGGGGTCTCGCGAGAGCCACCACGAAGGCGGCAAGTGCGAGGGATTCGAGCAGCAGGGGAACCCGGAAGCGGAATGGTCGACGGCTCTTGCTCGTCGGCTGATAGATATCGACGGAAGAGACCGTCAGCGCCGGGGCGGGGCGCAGGAAACGCCACGCCGTGCCGATGACAAGCGGTACGAGCAGAAGCAGGATCCAGGGATGGGCGAACTCAGGCAGGTTCATTCCGTGAAGAGGAAGTCGGGGTGGTGGCTTTGACGAACTCGCGAACCGGTGCCAGGGCGGCTGCAAATCTTTCACGACCTACGGATTGGTGAGCGAATCGGACGGAGTCGGTCTCGCACAGCAATTCGTGCAAGCGGCTGCGGACTTCGTCAGTTAATGATCCGTGCTCCACTTGATCGAGCAGGCGGCGGAATTCGTGCGGGCACGATGCTTGGGCAGAGCAGCCAAAGCGGGATCCGGTGTAGGTTTTTAAAATGTCCGCTAGGCGAGTGTAGAGAGTCGGTAGGTCGTCATTCGCAGAGTCCAATCGGTCGAGTTCGACTTGCGCGGTTTCCCACGGTGGCGAAGGACGCCGCAAGCGGCGGACGAGCGCAAGAATCATAAGGCAGACGATACCCAAGGAAGCAAGCACCGCGATGATCCACCAGGGCGAACGTCTCTCTTCCAGTTCCATCTCGGGGAGTTCGGGCGCGGGAGGGTCGATCTTCAAGGCGGCAGTCTCGAATGCAGGCTGGTCGGGCATTTCTTCTGCGTAGGCGGAGTTCAGACCAGGCAATGATACGGTCACCTTGCCACTATTGCCCTTGCCCCAGCTTGTTAGGGGAAAAGCGATCGACTGACCGGCAATCGATGCGTCCGAGAGCAGGACGGCATCCAACTGCATCTTCCAATCTCGGAATCCGTCGACCCCGAGTTTGCCACGTGTCCATTGCAAGCTCGACTTGCGGATCACCAGTGCTTCTGGAATACGCGACGGAATGACATCGGTCGGGGTCTGATGATAGGGCAGCCGGAATTCGGATTGGAGGGTGACTCCTTCTCCAACCATGACGTTGACTTTGGACCAGGCCGATTCGGTTGATACTGGCTTGGTGTCAGCCGACCAGATCGAGAATGCCCTCCAGCCGACAAACGCGAGCGCTGACAGCACGAGAAAGATCCCGATGCGGAGAATGGCGAGAAAGGTCTTCATGTCCGGCGGGAAGTGCGTGCGTCAAACAGGCCGATCAAAGCGGGAACGTAGTCGGCCGCGGTATCGATGTGGAGGAAGTCGGCGCCGGCGCGGCGGCAAATGCCTGTTAGGTCGCGACGTGCATTCTCACGCTGATCCGCGAAGGCCTCGCGGCGTCTGGCGGGGAAGTGTCCGGTTCTGCCATTTTCCAAGTCTTCGATGGCAAGGTTGGCGAAGCGTGGAAGGTTCGGCATCTCCCGCTCCATCGGATCGGTCAGGTAAAGGACGATGACTTCATGGCGTCGGGTCAGGGCGCGCAGAGGGCGCTCGAACTCACCGGTGAGAAGGTCTCCGAGAATGAAGACGATCGATCGCTTCAATGTGGTGGCCAGCAACTCATCAAGTGCGCCCGCCAGATTGGTGCCTGCGGCCACAGGGCGATGGACCAGCAACTCGCGGATGATCCGCAGCACATGGCGGTGGCCGCGCGCTGGAGCGATGTGGAGTTCCTCATGGTCGGAATGGAGGGCGAGGCCGACGCGGTCCTTGTTCAGGGTGGCGCTGAAGGCGAGCACGGCGGCGATTTCGGCGAGGACTTCACGTTTGCTGCGTGGCCCCGAACCGAAGTCGAGCGAGGCCGAGCAGTCGGCGAGAAGAAACACGTTCTGTTCGCGCTCCTCGGTGAACAACTTGACATGTGGATACCCGGCCCGGGCGGAAACATTCCAATCGATGGCACGGACGTCGTCGCCCTCCTGGTATTCCCGGACTTCCGCGAACTCGATACCCATCCCCTTGAAAGAGGCGTGCCAGGCGCCAAGGGTGCGGTTACGGACGATCTGGCGTGACCGAATCTCGATCTGCCGGACCTTTGCCATCAGGTCCGTCGACAGAGTTCCGTCGTCCTTGGGCGAGTCTTGCATGTTTACGGCGTGACGAGTGTGTCAAGCAGGCGAGCAAGAATGGCATCGGCATCGAGCTCTTCGGCCTGTGCTTCGTAGGTCGGAATAATCCGGTGACGCAGGACGTCGGGGGCGAGCGCTTTCACATCCTCCGGGAGGACATGGTCGCGCCCCGCCAGCAATGCCCGCGCTCTCGCACCTTGAGCAAGGACCAGGGTGGCCCGTGGCGAAGCACCGCAGGAAAGTAGCGGGGCGATGAACTCCAGCGCCTTGGAATCCTGACGCGATGACAGTTGGCTGCGTCCCTCTTTCCGCGTCGCGAGAACGAGGTCGAGGATGTAGTCTTCGATTCGGGCGTCGAGGTGAATGGAGTCGACCGCTTTGGCAGCTCTCGCAATCGCTTCCAAGTTTGTGACGGGACGGGCAATCGGCTTATCCTGCTGGGAAGCCATCAATTGAAGCACGCGCCGTTCTTCCTCGCGGCCCGGGTAGTGCACGAGCACTTTCATCATGAAGCGGTCGGTCTGGGCCTCGGGTAGCGGGTAGGTGCCTTCCTGGTCGATCGGGTTCTGAGTCGCCATTACAAGGAATGGCGTAGGAAGTGAGTGGGTCTCGCCACCTAAGGTCACCTGACGCTCCTGCATCGCCTCAAGCAGGGCCGACTGCACTTTGGCCGGGGCCCGGTTGATTTCGTCGGCAAGAAGCAGGTTGGTGAAGACCGGACCCTTGCGCGGGATGAACTCTTGAGTTGATGGCTGGAAAACATTGGTGCCAATTACATCCGCGGGTAGCAGGTCAGGGGTAAACTGAACGCGACGGAAATCGGCTTCAAGTGTGTCGGCGAGCGTGCGGATTGCGAGGGTTTTGGCAAGGCCTGGTAGACCTTCGACGAGCAGGTGGTTGCCAGTGAGAAGGCAGATCAGCATCCGTTCGACGAGGTCGTGCTGACCGACCAGCACTCTGGCGATTTCCTCGCGTAAAGGTCCGATAAATGAGCCCGCTTCTGCTTGCGCAGACTCGGTGGCAGTTGAATTCATAGTTCGGAGAATATGTGGCGGTGAAGGCTTGGCTAGGCGACGCCTTCACCGCAGGGGAATTATTCAGCGGATGAATCGCCTGAGTCCTTGTCCTTTGCCTCGGCTTTGTCGAGTAGGTCGTCGGTCGAATCTTCTACCTTGTTGGCATTTCCGCCTCGACTGAAGTTGAGCATCTTCAATGCACCAAGATGATCGCGATACTGCTCGGGCACTTCTTGGAGGTCCTTCTCCACCGAAAAGTCTTCCTTAGCATAGACTTCCTTGCCGTCGGCATCGGTAATGCGGAGTTTGCCGTTTGAAAGGCTGGCTTTTGCACCGTCCGGAAGTGGCAGCACGGTGTTGACCGAGACGCCGGGAACGCCTCCTTTGCCGATTTGGTCGGCGAGGTCTTCGAGATTCAAGCCTTTGAGCACACCTGAGAGGTCCAAATTGCCACCGGAACCCATTCCGGTAATGCCACTAAGATCCACATTGCCCATCATCTCTTTCATCATGTCGCCCATGGTGCAGGTCTGATCGAGCGTGGCGGTGCCAGTCTGAGTTTCGCCGTCGCGCAGCCACTCGAATTTCAGGGTGTCGCCTTCGAAGAAAATGTTGGCGACGACCATGTCGAGGCTGCCACCGATGTTTTTGAGGGGACGGTCTTCAATCTTGGTTACCACATCGCCCTCGATCAGACCAAGGCTGGAGGCGGTGCCTGTGGATTCGACTTCTTTGATCACAAACCCGCTGAGTTCCTTGAGTTGGTGCTTCTTTGCCTCAACCGGTTTTACGGCTCGGCTGGTTGTTCCGAAGTCGGGAACCTTGACCGACATATCTGAGACACCGCCTGAAGTCATGCGGAGCATTTTCATTTGCTGGGCGGATAAAGTGCCCGCAGCAAGACTGATGGCGAGGATGATGGTTTTCGTCTTCATGGTAATAGTAGTTGATCTTCGTTTGCAGGCCATTTGTTGCCTTTCATCCGAATAAGCGATGAATTGTGATGCATGTATCTACTAAAGGGACGAGTCCGGGGGATTATGGGATGAACACTGCCTTCTTCGGGATGAATCTGTAATGGCACCACTTCTACGCGATTATGCTCAAGAAGCAGAAGAGTCTTGGCTGCGGAAAATCAGCAAGGCTTTCCTCTTCGAGCCGAGAGAGCGTGATCGCTTAGAGCGTGTTTCGTCCGACGCCTAGGCAGCCAAGCGTCGGACTCTAGTCGATCAAGGAGTCGACTCAACAACCGAGAAGAATCTCTTGGCAGGAACCGGATCCGGAAGATTGATGACTTCCTGAGTGGTGGCTCCTCCGGCGGTTAGATCGGATGCTTCAAGATCCCACGTTGTCTGAACGTCTCCGAGAAGATCGTTGGAGCCATAGATGTTGTAAGTGACTCCCGAGGCGGAATTCCACTCAAGGGTGATGGTCTTGCCAATAAGGTCAACCGAGACGACCCGGGCCAGGAACGGAGGGAAACTCAGGGGGTCGGTCGGATCGGTACCGCTATTGACCTCCGCGCCGTCGTCGAAGCCGTCGGCATCCCAGTCGGCCACCCACGGGCTGGTGCCGGTATCGCTCGGGCTGACAAAAGCTCCGGTGTTGGTTTCGACGTCGTCGTTGAGTCCGTCGTTGTCGGAGTCCGGATTGTTGAGCAGCGTTCCGAGGTGGAATTCCTCCAGGTCGGTGAGGCTGTCGGCGTCACTGGAGAGACCGGTGTCGCTGACTCCGGGATTCAGGTCCGAGGCATCCGGGATGCCGTCGCCGTCCGAATCCACCGCGGTGGTGACCTCGATGCCGTTGATGCCGAGCAGGCTGTTCAATACTCCGCTTGCTTGTTCCTGGACGACATAGCTGATCACCACGTCGTCGGTTCCATTGGCGGAGAAGAGGAACTCGATGGTGGATGGCAGATCGGACGGTTGGTTTCCAGATCCCGGATTGGAGGCGGGGGAAAGTCCGTTGTCGCTACTGTGGGTCATGCGGAATGCTCCGATCGGGACGTCGGTGACACCATCTGCATTCACCGAGATGGCGAAGGCCGCTTGAACGTTCGCAATATCGTGGTGGTAGCCGCGGTACTGGTAGATACCCGCTGGCAGGCCGCTCAGGGTAAAGGCCATGGTGGTGTCAACACCGGGTCCATTGCCGCCGCTTGCGGCGCGTGCATCGATGCCAATCCAATCGCGCATGAGGTTCGCGTGTTCGCCTTGGTAATTGGCTGTGAAACCGTCATTGCGTCCGATCAACTGTTTGACACGGTTGTCGGTGCTGTCCGGGAAGGCAACGCCGAGGGTGACGGTTGGGCTGCCGGTGAATGCGGGCACGGAGTAGGACTCGGAGCGATCCACTATCAACTGACCGGTCAGAACGTTGCTGGAGTCGACTTCATGGTTGGCAACGAAGCGAGAGTATGCCGGATCCTGGAAGGGACCCTCTTGGCTGCCAGTACCGTTGCTGGAGAAATCGATGAAGAGTCCACCAGCGGGAATGGGGAAGCTCAGGGGATCGAGCGCGTCAGTGAGAGCTGCGACTTCGGCTGCGTCATCGTAGAGGTCTCCGTCGATGTCCGCGCAAAGCGGGCTGGTCAAATGGATGGTGATCTCGTCGCCGTCCGAGAGACTATCACCGTCGGTGTCAGCCAACTGCGGGTCGGTCTCGTCCCCATTGAAAGGGATGCCGTCCGCGCCTTCGTATTCCTGGATATTCGTGCGTCCGTCCGGGCCGCCGACGTTATCGTTATCGATGGCCGCGTCATTGATGCCGACGTTGAGACCGTAGAACTGTTCCCATGAATCGTCCATGCCATCACTGTCAGAGTCGGCAGAGGGGCTGGAGATCACGATGTTGTCCACGGTGAACCCTGCGGTGTCACCGATATCGCTCAGGCGTGTCCCGAATTGAAGATGGGGGTTGACTGATGCTGCCCCGCGGTAACCGAGGGTGCCAGAGGTGAAGCCAGCCGCGGCGTCGTCCAGGTTATCAACCGAGACGACGTAGGTTCCGTTTGCCGGATCCGTCAAAATTGTGAATCGGTAGGTGGCCCCCAGAACTAGGGCAATCCCGGAATCGATCAAGCTGTTTTCACCTCCCACACCATTTTCAAAATTCCCGCCTCCGGTGCCGTTGTGGAATGCCCAATTACCGCCAGCGAGGCCGGCATCGAGTCCCGTGAGGTCCTGACCGCCGAAAAACATCCATGAGTTCGTGGTGGTGGTGCCACCCGCAGCGGCGCTGCCTCCATAAAGCTCGAAGCGGTCCTGCGCCGCATTTCCACCTGCGGTCGGAAATTCGTTGATGGTGAAGTCGAAGGAAATCTGAACAGGGTCGATCAGGTCTCCGGCGTATCGCCGATTAATCGCCTGCGCGTTGTTGACCGCTGTGGCTTCTCGGGTGACCGCGAGCGATGAGGTGCTGGTGGAAGTCGTGATCACTCCCGATACTCCGCTGCTCTGCCAGTTGTTGAGCCAGTCGCCTGACCCGTCGAGGAGGGTCTTGCAGCTGAAGAAATCGGTGGCATAGGTTTCTGCATGGCTTGTTAGCGGCAGTGTGAGCACGGCTGCGACTAGGCATGTGGGTATTTGTTTTTTCATGGCTTTTTTGAGTTAGTTGGCGGGATCGTTTTTTCGAAAGCTAGCAGCCAGATTGACTGGGACGGTATCGCGATCTGGAAACAAAGCGAAAAAACCCCAGAAGGCTATCACCTTCTGGGGGGACGAGATCGGACGATGTCGAATTCTTCAGCTCCTGCGACGACGGAAAAGAGCAAGAGCACCGAAGCAGGATAGCAGCATGCTGGAGGGTTCCGGGACGATGGAAACGTTGTCGATGGTGAAACCGGCGGTATCGTTATTTGCGCTGATGCGTGCCCCGAAATTGATGAATGGGTTGGTCCCTGCCGAAGCACGGTAACCAAGCGTGCCGGAGGTGAATCCCGCTGCCGCGTCGTCGAGATTGTCCACGGATACGATGTAATTCTCAGCCGAGGGATCGTCCAGAACAGTGAAGCGGTAGGTGTCTCCAAGGACCAGGGCGATACCCGAGTTGATGAAGCTGTTTTCACCACTACCACCGTTCTCGAGATTTCCACCCTTGGTGCCGTTGTGGAATTTCCAATTTCCCCCATCAGCAGGAAGGCTACCATCAAGGCCTGAAATGTCCTGACCTCCGAAGATGAGCCACGAGTTGTTGTTGGTTGAGCCGCCCGCAGCTGCACTACTGCCGAACAGTGCGAAACGGTCTTGTGCCCCACTGATGCCAGAAGTGGCAAAATCGTCGATGGTGAAGTCGAAGGAGATCGTCAAGGTATCGGTAGTATTCGCACTATATTGCCGCCCCACCGTCATCGAGTTGTTGTTGAATGTGGCTTCTCGGGTGACCACGAGTGCTCCGGAAGCAGCCGAGGTGGTGATCGTCCCGGTCCCAGCCGTGGCCCAATCTCCGGCCCAGTCTCCCGATCCGGTAGCGGGAAATGTTCCGGAACTGAAGTCATCGCTTGCCGTGGTAGCAGCAGTGGATGGCAGGGCAAGGGTCAGTAGGGCGGAACCGCAAAGGATCCCTAAGTTTGGTCGACTAGTCATCTGGTTTTTGGTTTCGTTAAGATACAACTCGACCTAGACGGTCTGCGGGGAAAACGTCCAGATTTTTTGGGACATAAAAATGAGGATAGAAGAGAAAGAATTTCGGATATCTTGATGAAGCTTGAATTGACTATGGGGGTTTTACTACGTATTTATAATCAGGGGGTTACCGTGTGATTTCTGAAGAAAAGGGCACGGACGGTCGGGTCAACCGAGATTTCATAGGAATAGGTGGAGAGGTCACCCCATGTGGGCTCTGAGAGGTAAGGGCTACTGATCGGGGCGGAAATGCTGATTCCCGGAGGAGGATCTGAAATCCCAGTGAGGTCTTGGCCTGGGGTGAACCATCGGATGAGGTCGTTTCCATACTCGATCTCGGGCATGGCACTGGCAGCTGCGAGGTCGCGGAGGGTGATGGAAAGGGTGATCGGACTGCCGGTAATGTCCATGGTCGGCGCGAGGTGAGTCTCGCGGGTCGTGGGATCTCCGCCATAGACGAATTCTTCGTAGTTGGTCCTCGGGTCACCGTCGACGTTGTCCGAGGGAGCGCGGAGCATGGTTTGCGCGGGATTGGCCTCGATGGCGTTGGCCCAGAGGAAGTAGTCGTTCCAGTGAGTGGTGGAAGTCGTGGCGGGGAGGGTTGCCTCGTTAACGGCGTTGGCGGCTATTTGCACATTCACTTCACCGGGGTTGCTTGGGCTAAGGCTCAGGTTCCAGAAAGTGCCGCTGCCGGTGAGGGCGGTGACGCTGCCGTTGGTGACGGTGAAGTCGCTGGCGGTCAGTCCGGTGACGGGAGCGCTGAACACGATGTCGATGGAGATCGAGGGGCTTGATGTAGCCCACGGGGCAAAAAGGTCGACGTTCAGACTGGAGGTTAGATCACCGAGGATACCACCGCCGTTGAGAAGGATGTAGTTTCCTTCGAGGTCAAACTCGCCACTGTTAGGGGAGCCGTTCCATTGCTCGGGGATGACATTGAGATCACCGGATTGGTAGCCCGAAGCAATGCCGTTTATGCTGCTGTCGGTGCCGGCAAACATGGTGGCGGTGTTGGCATCAAAGTCGACGTAGGCGACGAGTAAGTCGCTAGCCACAGGAGTGAAGGCGGCATAGGAAGCCACGATACTTCCGCCATTCGAGTCGTACTCCCAAGCGCTGCCAGTGTAGCGGATCGCGATGAAGTGGTCGGCTTGGAACGCATTCGGCGAAGGGCTGGAGAAGCGGGTGTGGATGGACTCCTGACTGTACATGATATAGCCGGTGCCGGTGGCGCTATCCAAGGCGGCGACTCCTGATCCCAAGGGTTGAAGGACGGAGACGCCGGGTTGGTATTTCACCTTCATGATCTGGCTGGCCTCGTTGACCCGACCACTTGATGCGAGGCAACGGTTACGGGGAAGATAGATGGTGATTCCCCCTGGATCGTCGATACTGGGTGTGACGGTGAAGGAATAGGAGGCTCCTGAGCCGTTGAAGTTGGAGAGCGTGGCGTTGCCGACGTAGATGTCATCGATGCCGAGGCCGGTGACGGAGGTGTTCATGTTCAGTTGGACGCTGAAGGGTCCACTGACATTCCCGGGTGCTGTCATTCGGGGGCTGACCTGCGAAGTGCTGATGTCGTCGGCGCGCTTGGTGAGAAAGAGGGCGTGAAGGGAGTCGCGAATAGCAGCATTGGCGGCTCCGACGTCGGTGGTTTCCTGCGGATCGGAAACGAGGTTGAAGAGTTGCCAGTCGCTGGAGGCGTTCGGCTCGTCCCTGTAGCGGACGATTTTCCAATCTCCTTGGCGGATCGCCCAGCGATTGCTGTTGCTGCTAGGTGCGGCATTTTTCCAGAGCCAATACATCTCGCGAGTGCCCAGGGTGCCGGCGCCAAAAATAAGTGGGGAAAGGTCGTGACCGTCCCAGTTGGGCTCGGTGGGGGCACCGGTCAGGGCGGCGAGGGTCGGCATCCAATCAACGATATGGACGGGTTCATCGACGGTCTTCGGAGTGATCCGGGAAGGCCAGTTGATGAAGCCGGGAACCTTGATGCCGCCTTCGTAGAGGTCGAGCTTGGAGCCGCGAAGGTCGTCGGGTTGGTTGAAGTTCGTGAGCTTGAGATCGTCTGGGTAGATGTTGCCGGCCCAGTTGACTTGGGGGCCGTTGTCCGAAGAGAACATGATGATGGTGTTCTCGCGTTGGTTGGTGTCCTCAAGGGCCTGGACGATTCTACCGATAGCGTCGTCGAGGTGGTAGACGGCGGCGAGCAAGAGCCGCTTTTCGGGATCGGATTCCGATTGAATGATGCCCATGGGGTCATTGAACCAGGGGATGCTGGCTTCATTGAGCCAGCGCGTGTTGTCTGTGGGATCGAGTTGCGTGGGGATGCTGGTGAAGGGGCCTCGCTCATCAAGCGGGGTGTGGGGGGCGTGAAACGGAAGATAAAGCAGGAAGGGAGCGTCGCGTTTCTTCTCAATGAAGCGGATGGCTTCTCGGGCGGTAATGTCGGTGAAGTGTTCGCCGTTTTCATAGCCATCGATGATTTCATGGTCACGGTGCCAACTGATCTCCCATTCGTTACTGCGGTAGCGGTGATCGTAGGCGCCGACGGCACCGGCGAGCGATCCGTGGGCGCTGTCGAAGCCATGGTGAAGAGGGCCCCATTCGGGTGCGGAGCCCAGGTGCCATTTGCCGGACATGAAGGTGTCGTAGCCGCGCTTGTTGAGCATGGACGAGAGGGTGGTGATGCCATGGGGAAAGGCCTGCTCATTGTTAGCCTCCTGTGCCTGAATGCCGGAACGCGAAGGATATTTCCCGGTCATGAGGGCGACGCGGGTGGGCGTGCACTGGGACATGACGTAGTGTTGGGAAAATTTGACACCGCTGTTGGCAAGAGCGTCCAGATTGGGGGTGTAAACCTTGGCGTTGTTATAGCCGATATCGGCCCAGCCCTGGTCATCGGTAATGATGACAAGCACGTTGGCTTGTTGGGCATCGGTCGGGGCAGGATCGGTGGGAGGTGGTTCGACGCTGCCGAGGGGATCGTTACTGTCGCGGGGATTGGTGCCGTTGGTGACTTCGGTGCCGTCGTTGATGCCGTCATCGTCCGAGTCGCTGTCCTGCGGATCGGTGCCGGTTAGGAACTCCTCCAGATTGCTCAGTCCGTCCATGCCTCCATCGCTGTCGGCGTCGATAGCGGAGTCATTGGTGCCGACGGTGAGGCCATTGGCCTGCTCCCATGAGTCATCCATGTTGTCATTGTCCGAATCCACAAAGGGGATCGAAATGCTGACATGATCGACGGTGAAACCCGCCGATTCACTGCTGTCACTCATGCGCGCTCCGAAATGGATGTAGGGATCGGTCGATGCCGCCCCGCGGTGGCCGAGAGAGGCCGAGGTGAAGGCGGCTGCTCCGTCACTGAGGTTGTCCACGGAGATGACGTGGGTCCCCGTCGATGGATCTTCGAGGATGGTGAAGCGGTAGGTGTTGCCCAAGACAAGCGGAATGCCGGAATCGACCAGATTGTTTTCTCCGGCACCTCCTTTCTCGAAATTTCCGTTCCCTTGGCCATCGTGGAAAATCCAGTTGTCGCCTGCGATGGTGGTGTCGAGGGCCGCAAGGTTCTGGCCTCCAAGAATCATCCACGAGTTGGTGCTGGTGGTGCCGCCTGATGCGGCACTGCCCCCAAAGAGTTCGAACCGATCCCGCACCGCATCAACGCCACCCGCAGTAGGAAAAGCGTCGATGGTGAAATCGAAGGAGATCCGCAACGGGTCGGTGAGGTTGCCAGCGTATCGGCGGTGGATTGAAGATGAGCTGTTGGTCGTTGTGTCCGAATTCCGGGTCACGACGAGCGCGGCCGAGGTGGCGGATGGCGTGAGGGTCCCGTTCCCGCTGGTCGTCCAGTCGGTCAGCCAGTTTCCTGATCCGCCGCTGAGGTTTCTGGACCCGAAGATGTCGGTGGCGGAAGTGGCGCCCCCTGCCTGTAGGGTGAGAGCGAGCAAAAGAAGTGGCCATGATGAATGCCGATCCCGGAAAAAGTGAATATCGCCAAGATTCTTCATCATGAATTTGCTGGGGAAATGAGAGGCCGCGGGTTCTTGAAGACTGTTAGGCAGGCTAGTCGCCGGAAGTTCCCGAGCGGAAAAAGCGAGTGGGATCGGTGGGAGTAGTCAGCCGGAACCGAAAGAGGGAGATATCGCCACCGAGCTCGGTCGCATCCAGAAACTCAAGCGGTGCGAAGGACCAATCGAGTAGGTTGATGGAAGTGGAGGGATTGAGGATGAGGTCGTCGCGATCAGTCGCAACTTCGTAGCTGAAGACGATTTCATTTGCAGTGAAGCCCATGCTGCTGAGGTCTTCCGAGCCGAGGCTCTGACTGGGGAATGAGGTGGGGTCGAGGGCATTGGTTCCCGCTCCGTATTCAATACTGTTCGGAGTTCCGTCATCGTCGCCGTCGCCGTTCGGATCGGTGAGCAAGGGGTTGCCGTTGGCCCAGTCGGTGTAGTTCGTTCCGGATCGTGTCCCTTGGACGTTGAGCGCCGCTGTAAGGTCGTCTCTGACGGCTTGATTGCTGGAAGAGACTTCGGTTAGTTCGTAGCGGAAGGAAGAAAGGTCGTAGAGATCGTTGTCGCTGCCGGACCTGATGAGCCGCCAGTCTTTGGTGCGGACAGTGGTCAGGTTGTTGTAGCGGGAGAAGGCATGGCTTTTTCCCTCCGCAAATGGATTCCGCAGCATCGGGACAAGCGAAGTGCCATCGGGGCCGGGTGGCGGTGTGAGGCCGCAGAGCTCCGCGATGGTCGGATAGATGTCGATTGTTTCGACCACACCTTCCGCATGAACTCCGGCGAAGACTTCAGGCCGGAGACTGGCAGGGGGGCGAATGATGAGAGGGGCTTCGAGCGAGCGTTCCAGAACCTTGTGCTTGCCGATAAGACCGTAGTCATCAAGGCACCAGCCGTGGTCACCCCAGATGACAACGATGGTGTTGTCGGCGAGGCCAAGGGCATCGAGTTCGTCGAGCACCTTACCGACTTGGGCGTCAACGTAGGAGACGCTGGCAAAATAGGCGTGACGGAGAACGTCGCGATCGTTGCGGTCGGTGTAGGCATTGATCTCGCCTGAATTGGTGGTGGTGGCGGAGTTCGCGCCACTTGGTGTACTCACCGGGCTGGGGGCAGGGAGGGTGGCAGGATTGTAGAGGTCGAAGTAGGCCTTGGGGGCGTTGAACGGGAGGTGTGGCTTGAAGAATCCGAGGGCTAGGCAGAAACGGGTATTGTCATCGGCATATTCACGCAGCTTTTCAATGGCGGCCAGGGCCATCTGCCCATCGGGGTAGGCTTCGTCAGGGAGGCTGTTGCCCATGGAGTCCACGCCAATCTCGTAGGCGGGAGTGTTGTTGCGGACCCGACCGGTGCCGTCTGCATAAGCGAAGAGCGGGTAGCGCTGGGCACCCCATTTGTCATGATCATAAATGATCTCATTCCATGAGAAACGCATGTCGGGGTTGGTCGCCTCGCTACGGCCGATGTCGTAGTTCCCCGGATCTTCCCAACGGTAGCCATCAGGTTCATGGGTGATTTTTCCCAAGGATGCGGTGTGCCAGCCGTTGCGGCGAAGTAGATCGACCCAGCTTTCCGGGTTGGCGGGCAGGCTGGTCGGCATGCCGTTGAAGGCGTCATTGCCATCGGTGCTGCTGGTGGGCCTGAAGCCGCTCATCAGGGCGTATCGGGATGCTCCGCAAGTGGGCACAGCGACATAGTGATTGCGAAAGAGCCGGCCTTGGCTGGCGAGAGCGTCGATGTTCGGGGTGACCATGTGGCTCTCGCCGTAGCAGCCCAGATCAGGACGCAGGTCGTCGAGGGCGATGAACAGAACGTTCGGTTGCTGGGCTGTAGCGAGCAGGCCCGTGCAGATGAGGATCAGGAAGTGTCTCATGGGTTGAATTTGAAAAGCTCGAAGCCGTTGCAGAGGAGATAATTGTCGGCACCTCCGGAATCGGTGGAAGTCAGTCGGATGAGCAGAGGAGAGTTGCCGTCGTGGGAAACGACGAAGCTGAGGGTGGGAATCTGGCTATCTTCAATGAAGGTGGTGTTGAGTCCGGCAGAGCTGAGTGCTGTCGGCTGCACCGAGGCTTTCAAAACACCGCCGTGACGTGCTTCGATCATGTTCTTGCTGGAGGGTGTCGTTCCCTGCGCGAAGCCGAGTCCGCTGCCCGTGAAGGTATCGAGGTGCCACGAGCGGAAAAAGTAGTCGCCTGCCGGAAGGTTGCTGATGCTGATGTCCATGGTGCCGCTGCGGGTGGCGATGAAATCGGCAACAAGGAAGGAAAGTGAGATGTCGCCCCCTGGGATGGCGCGTGAACTGTCGCCATTACCTCCGCGGAACTCGAAGGCACCAGTGGTAGGCTGAGAGACGGTGACCTGACTGGTCCCGAAGGTTTTGACGTAGCTGCTCAAGTTGCTGCTTTGCGTCGCTGATCCGGAAATGTTCCGGAATAGCGATTGGCTGATTGCGCCAAGCGCATCGCTCCGATTGAAGTCGATACCCAGAAGATGGGTGCCGGGATTGCTCGAAGAATCAGTTGGATCCGTGCCGTTGCCGACCTCCAGACCATCGGGAAATCCGTCGCCGTCGCTGTCAGGATTCAAGGGATCGGTGCCAGTTAGGCTCGCGCTCACAAAAGTTCCCGACTTATTTTCCACGCCGTCTTTGAGTCCATCGTCGTCCGTGTCGCTGTCCTGTGGATCGGTCCCCGCAAGGAATTCCTGGAGATTCGTCAGGCCGTCCATACCGCCATTGCTGTCGGCGTCCAAGGCGGAGTCGTTGACGCCGACAACGAGGCCGTTGTCGTCTTCCCATGAGTCGTCCATGTCATCATCGTCGGTATCGACGAAGGAGCCTGAGATGGACACATTATCGACCGTAAAGGCCGCCGTGTCGCCGGTGACGCTTAAGCGTGTGCCGAACTGCAAGTAGGGGTCGGCCGCTACCGACGAGCGGTAACCGAGGGTGCCCGAAGTGAAGCCGGCCGCCGCGTCGCCGAGGTTGTCGACCGAGGCGGTGTAGGTTCCAGTTGCAGGATCGGTCGAGATCGTGAAGCGGTAGGTGTTACCCAAAACAAGTGCGATGCCGGAATCCACCATGTTGTTCTCACCGGAGTCCCCGTTCTCGAAATTGCCGGATCCGTCACCGTCGTGAAATGCCCAGTTGCCGCCCGAGAGGTTGCTATCGAGTCCAGAGAGGTCCTGGCCACCGAATAGCATCCATGAGTTGGTGCCGGTGGTGCCGCCCGATGCAGCACTACCGCCGAATAGTTCGAAGCGATCCTGAACCGCGTTGCCTCCTGCCGTCGGAAACGCGTCGATGGTAAAGTCGAAAGAAAGCTGTACCGGATCAGTGGTGTTGGCGGTGTATTGCCGGTGCACCGACATGGCGTTGTTGTTAAAGGTCGCAGTTCGGTTGACGACGAGTGCTGAAGTGGCGGCCGATGTGGTGATCGTGCCGGAGCCGCTCGTGCTCCAGCTGCCAATCCAGTCTCCCGTTCCCGTGGAAAGGTTGCCGGAACTGAAGTCGTCGGTGGCAGACGTGGCCCCACCAGCTTGGAGAGTGAGAGCCAGCAAGAGAAGCGGCCACGATGAGTGGCAATGCAGGTGGACAATGGATTTCATGAAAAAGCTAGGTAATCGGGGGCAATTCGAGAGATCAACCTAGGAAAAAGCCAACCCATCAAAGGCCTATCAATTCGTCCGATTCTAAGCTATCCTCATTTTTAAGGGTACCTGCGGTCTTGTCAGAAGTCTTTCCCTTGCTTAATTTCCTCTCTGGCGTTC
>NZ_JBATWY010000052.1:0-42307 GCF_049672945.1 Haloferula sp.
ATCGAAGGCTACTACAACATCCACCGCAAACACTCTTCCCTCGGCTACCGCACCCCGGCCCAGTTCGAGGCCTCATTCAACACGCTAAACTAACCAAATATCGGTCCAAAAATCAGTTGCATCTCAATCGAGGTTCCCTAGAACTGGCAGATGAAGGGCTACGGCACCTTCAATTACACCAATATCACCTACCCCTTCCACAAGGACCCGCCGCGCGTGATGGGCACGCCTCCGGGAAACTACCTGACCTTTCCAGAAGAGAACCGCAATCAGGTCGGCTCCTACCGCCGGACCTTCAAGATCCCCGATAATTGGAAGGGCCGCGAAACCCTTATCGCTTTCGAGGGAGTCGACTCCGCCTTCTACCTCTGGGTGAACGGAGAGAAGGTCGGCTACTCGCAGGACTCGCGCACCACCGCCGAGTTCCACATCACCGACTACCTCGTCGATGGCGAGAACACCCTCGCGGTCGAAGTCTATCAGCACTGCGACGGGTCCTACCTCGAGGATCAGGACATGTGGCGGCTCTCGGGGATCTTCCGCGACGTCTATCTGAAATCGCTCGCGCCGCTGGACCTGTGGGACGTCGAGGTGAAGGCCACGCTTCAGGATGATTTCACCACCGGAAGACTCAGCCCGAAACTGACGTTGCGGAACTTCTCCGACGAGAAGATCACCGGTACCGTCAAGGTCACCTTCGAGGAGCAGGGCAAAGCCCCGAGTGAGTTCTTCTCCACTACCATCGGCGTGGAGGCGGGCGGGATGGCAAGGCCTGAATTGCCTGAGATCCTGTATCCGGACATCGCCCGCTGGAGCGCCGAGACTCCGAATCTCCATCAACTCCGGATTTCCATCCGATCCGGAATCCACAAGGAGGCCACCTACACCATCCCCGTCGGCTTCAAACGCCAGGAAGTGAAGAACGGCCAGTTCCTCGTCAACGGCAAGGCCGTCCTCTTCAAGGGGGTCAACCGCCACGATCACCACCCGGATACCGGCCACTTTGTCAGCGAGGAATCGATGCGCCACGACATTCTCGTGATGAAGCAGCTCAATATGAACGCGGTGCGCGCTTCCCACTACCCGAATGACCCACGTTTCCTCGAACTCTGTGATGAACTCGGGCTCTACCTGATCGATGAGGCCAACATTGAGGCCCACGGGACCGGCTGGGGGCCGAACGCCCCGGACTCGCTCGCCAAGAAGCCGTCCTGGAAGGAAGCCCACCTCGACCGCGTGAAGAACATGGTCGAGCGCGACAAGAACCACCCGTCCATCGTGATGTGGTCCCTCGGCAACGAGTCCGGCGATGGAGTCTGCACCGAAGCCTGCGCCGAGTGGGTCAAGCAGCGCGACCCCTCCCGACCGGTTCACTACGAGCAGGCCCACGAGCGCCCGCACGTCGATGTCATCAGCCCGATGTACATGCCGCTTCCAGACCTCGCCAATTGGTGCCGCAGGGAAGAGAAGAAGCCACTCGCCGAACAGCGCCCGATGATCCAGTGCGAGTACTCGCACGCCATGGGAAACTCGTCCGGCAACCTCGCCGACTACTGGGACCTCTGGCGCGAGGAACGACTCCTGCAGGGAGGATTCATCTGGGACTTCATCGATCAGGGCATCACGGCGAAGAAACACGCCACCGACATCTGTGGCCCCGGCACCCACCTCATGGGCACGCTCACGGAAGCGCACGGCCTTCCGGCAGGTGGTGTTCTGGTAGCGGATAAGCCATCGCTCACTCCGAGCAAGAGCCTCGTCATCGAAGCCTGGGTCCGGGGCAACAAGGCTCCGACCACTGGCGCCGAGAACAACAACCGCAACGAGTCCGACGGTTATCCAATCCTGACCAAGGGCGACACTTGCTACTCCCTCAAGGTCGGGGCCTCCAACCGCAGCCTCCAGTTCTTCATCTACAACGGCACCTGGCAGACCATCGAAATCCCCCTACCAGAGAACTGGCTGGGACGCTGGCACAAGGTGACCGCGGAATGGAATGGTTCGGAAATCTCCCTCCGACTCAACGAAGGTGAAGCCATCAGCAGGGCAGTGACAGGCACCCCGAACCGGAATCAATATGACCTCGCCATCGGCCTCAATACCGAGAAGCCGTCACGACGCTTCGATGGCGCCATCAAGGCGGTCAAGCTGAGCATCGACGGCCGCGAGCAGCTGGACCTCGACTTCACCGTGCTCGCCAAGCAGCCCCGCACCCGCGAGTTCCAGTCCTACGGCGGTGACCATGGCGACCAGCCCAACGACCGATCGTTCTGCATGAACGGCGTGGTCCGCCCGGACCGCTCGTGGAGCCCGCAGGCCCACGAGGTCCACAAGGTGCACGAACCGGTGCAGATGCGCCTCAACCCGGAAAGCAACTCCCTCACTGTCACCAACGAGTATGACTTCATCGACCTTTCCCATCTCACCGCGACGGTCGAGTTTCAGGAAGACGGGGTCGTGATCGGCGAAGCAGTCCTCACACTGCCAGAGTGCCAACCCGGGGAAAGCGTCACCCTTCCTCTCCCTCAACCCACCCCAGCCGAGCGAAAGCCAGGCTCGGACTACCATGGGCTGATCACCTTCAAACTCCGCGACGATACTCCGTGGGCTGCGGCCGGACACATCGTCGCCCGCCATCAGTTCGTCCTCCAGCAGGCAAAACCTGAGCTCGGCGGTGACAAGGCCGAGGTCGCCTTCCGTCAGGACGACGCCACAGTCACTGCCAAGACCGACCGGGTCGTCGCCCGTTTCCAGAAATCCAACGGCTCACTTCTCTCCTATCAGGTCGATGGCAAGGAGCAGCTCGCCGGCCCGCTTCAGCTCAACTTCTGGCGCCCGCCCATCAACAACGACGAAGGGGCCAAGCTCCCCTTCAGGCTCAACGCGTGGCAGGATGTCGCCGGCAAGGCGAAGTCCAAGGAGGTGAAGCTCGAGGACAACCGTGCCTGGTTCGATGTCCGGCTTGGAGTGGGCAATAGCGATGCCGTCGTCGCCTACGACTTCCTCAAGGATGGCAGCCTCGACGTCACCGTGCAGATTTGGCCGCGCGAAGCGCCCATGCTTCCCCGCTTCGGCATGCAGTGCCAACTTCCCGCCTCGCAATCTCAGTGGAGCTGGTTCGGCCGCGGACCGCATGAGAACTACGTCGACCGTCGTAGATCCGCCTGGATCGGCGTGCACTCCGGTGAGGCCGGCGAGCTCTTCGACTACTACCTCGACCCGCAGGAATCGGGAAACCGCACCGAGGTGCGCTGGGCGCGCTTCGAAGGCCCGGACACCGGCATCACCTTCACTGCCCTCCCGGAACGCCTGCTCGAAGTGGCGGCCTACCCACACTCTCCCCTTGAGATTGAACTCGCGCGTCATCCGATTGACCTGCGGCCCTCGGAAACCCTGTTCGTCAACATCGACTACGGCCAGATGGGCCTCGGAGGCACCAACTCCTGGGGCCAGCTGCCCCTCCCCCAATACCGCCTCCCGGCCCAGGGCACCTACCGCTACGCCTTCCGCATCAGCACCAACCCGTGAGGGCCCGGCCCTCCGCATGGGAGTTCGACGGCGTGGCAGAAATACTCTGTCCCCCTTTTACCCTTCTGTCCTTCTTTATAAAAGGACACACCTTTTATGAAGATCTCATTGACACCGCTTTTTCCGGTGCTCAAGCTCCCCTCCGTCATGGCACAGAAGCGATGGATCAGCCCTTGGAAGGACTCGGCAGACAAGCCGAGCGTCTATCATGTGATTTCCCGAGTGGTGGATCGGCGTTTTGCCTTCGGACCGGAGGAAAAAGAGAAATTCCGGATGTTCATGCGCATGGCGGAAAACTTCACGGGCTGCCGAGTCCTCACCTACTGTGTGATGTCCAATCACTTCCACATCCTGCTGGAGGTGCCGCCGATGCCCGAGGCGGGCTTGGCGGATGAGGTGCTGTTTGACCGGCTGCGGGCACTGTATTCAAAGGGTCGCGTGGCGGCGGTGACCGAGGAATTGGCCGACCTAAGAAAGCGCGGCAACCAGGTAGCGGAGCTCGCTTTGATGAAGTCCTACTCCTACCGGATGCAGGACTTGAGCGAGTTCATGAAGGTGCTTTTACAGCGCTTCAGTCACTGGTTCAACAAGGCGCATGATCGCACCGGGCGGCTTTGGGAACAGCGCTTCAAGAGTGTGATGGTGGAAAGCGGGGTGGCATCGCGGACGATGGCGGCTTACATCGATTTGAATCCGGTGCGTGCTGGCATTTGCGTGGATCCGGCGGACTATCGATGGAGTGGATATGCCGAGGCGGTGGCAGGTGGAAAGCGGGCACGTGGTGGTTTGGTGCGGGCTCTCAAGCTTGGGGACGATCATGGAGGCACGGCCCGAGCATGGGCCCAGGGAGGACTGGCAAAGGAGTATCGCGCGCTGCTGTTAGGAGCCGCTGCAGAGGTGAAGACTGATGGCGAGGTGAAGCGCAAGGGAATGAAACCCGAGCGAGTGGAGGCCGAGCTTGCGGCGATGGAAAATCGCGGGAGCGATCTGGCGATTTCGAAAGCGATCCGCCATCGGGTGAGATATTTCACAGATGGTGTGGCGATTGGCGGTCGGGAATTTGTGGATGACGTTTTCAAAGGATGTCGTGAACGATTTGGAGCACGCCGTGTGGACGGAGCAAGGAGGCCTCGTGGAGCTCTGGCAGAGCTGGCCGGAACGGTCTGGTCAGCTCGGGATCTGCGCTCCGGGGTCGGTTGAAAGAATCCGAAAACGACCAACGAAGTTTGCCGTGTCTTTAGGCTGCTTGATTACGAGTCCGAAACCGGTCTCCCCTCAACGAAGTCAGCAATCTCGGAGTCGCAATGGATTGATTCAGGAAAGAAAAAATCCGTCCAAACTGACGAACTCAAACGTAAAGCTCAGGAAGGAGCAATCTCCTCGTCGACACCATCCGCCTCACCAACTTGGAACTTGGAACTTGGAACTTGGAACTTGGAACTTAATGTTTCCCTCATGCCAACCATCCTTCTCGTCTTCCTAGGAGGTGGCCTCGGCGCAGTCTCCCGCTGGGGTCTCTCGACGAGCATCCAGTCCCTCGCGGAAAAGTCCGCCCTGAAGCATTTTCCCTGGGGCATCCTCGCCTGCAATCTGTTAGGATGTTTCCTCGTCGGCATCCTCTTCGGAGCCTATGCCCAGCGCGAGCATCCCTCATGGCTGTTCCCGCTCGCGGTCACCGGCTTCCTCGGTGGATTCACCACCTTCTCCGCCTTCGGCAACGACACCCGCCAGCTATTCTTCGAAGGCTTCAACACCCTCGCCTTCACCAACGTCCTCGTCTCAACGGTCGGCGGAATCGTCATGGTGTTTCTCGGCTATAAACTCGCCTCGACCATTGCGGCCTAAGCCATTCGTTTTGGCATTGTTGCTTGGGACCTTGAAAATTTCTACGATGCGCACCTTCCATCATCACGATTTCGCCGACCTCGGATCTCTGATTTCTGAAAAGGAAGCCAAAGGACTAAGCGTTTCCCTCTGCATCCCCACACTCAACGAAGAAGGAACCATCGCACGGATTGTCGAGTGCATGCGCCGTGAACTCGTCGACTCACGCCCCCTGCTTGATGAACTGATCGTCATCGACTCCGGATCCACCGACCGCACCCGAACCCTCGCCGCCGAGGCCGGAGCTCAAGTGATCGAAGCTTCTTCCATCCTGCCCTTCCAAGGAAAGCGAACCGGCAAAGGGGAAAACCTTTGGAAGGCCGTGCACCAGTGTAAGGGAGACATCATCTGCTTCGTTGATGGAGACATCGGCAACATCCATGCACGCTTCGTCTATGGCACCGTCGGTCCATTGATCCGCGACGAAGATCTCGGCTACGTCAAAGGATTCTACGAGAGACCCCTCCTCGCTTCCGAAGGCGTCGATCCCCGCGGCGGCGGAAGAGTTACCGAACTGCTCGTCCGCCCGCTTTTCGCCCGCTTCTGTCCCGATCTCACCGGCCTCCACCAGCCGCTCGCCGGCGAGTATGCCGCCCGCCGATCGGTGCTCGAAATGATCCCCTTCCCCACCGGCTACGGTGTTGAAACCGCCCATCTGATCGATGTCTGGCGCACCTTCGGCATCGGTGCCATCGCCCAGACTGACCTCGACGAGCGCATTCATCGCAATCGCTCGCTCGCCGACCTCGGCCGCATGTCCGGTGAAATTCTTGATGCCTTTTTCGCCCGCTTCCCGGAAGTGACCGAAGCAAGCGAAGAGCGCCCACCGATGATCTCTCTGGCGGATTATCATGAGCGCTTTTCCAAATCAGCGAAAGGCGCTAGAAAGAACGCATGAGCGAGAATTGCGTCCGACCGCTTCAACCCAAGGAGCTCCGCGATGCGGTTCGATTGCTCGCTTTTCTCAACCCGGACTGCAGTTCCGAGGTGCTTGTCGATCGATTCGAGACGATCGTTGCCGAGCACCCCCACTACCACCCTCTCGGTGCCTTCACTGAAGGCAAGATGGTTGCCTTTGCCGGAGCTTGGATCGCCACCAAGGTGTGGTGCGGCCGCTACCTCGAAGTCGACAATCTTGTGGTCCACCCCGACTACCGCTCCAAGGGTTTTGGAAGTAGCCTGATCAAGCACTGCGAACAGCTGGCCAAGCAGCATGGCTGCAATCTACTCGTACTCGACAGCTACACCTCCAACCATCCGTCCCACCGTCTCTACCATCGCTTTGGCTTTGAAATCTGGGGCTTCCATTTCGTCAAGCAGATCGCCTCTTTCCAACGCTGATTCCCATGGACCATCCCGCCATCGCCATCGTTCACTACCACCTCCGCCGCGGCGGAGTCACCCGGGTTATCGAGACTGCGTCCGCCTGTCTCACAAAAGCCGGTATTCCCCACGTGATTCTCTGCGGTTCTCCTCCAGAGGGCCGCCATCGGCTACCAGTCAAGATCGTCGAGGAGCTCGGCTATGAAAATGAGACCAGCAAGAGCGCTTCAGGCCTGAGAATGGTTCAGGCGATGCGTGCCGCTCTCAGGGAAACCTTCGGCTCCGGGCGAGTCATCTGGCACCTGCACAATCACTCCATCGGCAAGAACCGGCATTTCTCTGATGCGGCTGGAATTCTCGCAGAATCTGGTGAGCCGCTTGTCCTTCAGTATCACGATTTCGCCGAGGACGGTCGTCCCAACGCCTATCCAACCATTGCTGATTCGGAGTCTCTCTACCCCTTCGCCCCTCAGATCGTCCACGCCTTCATCAACTCGCGCGACCGCCAGCATCTGATCAACGCCGGCCTTCCTGAAGCCCAGACCTTTCTCCACCCCGATGCCGTCACCCCACCGGCGAGAGTCAAGCCCCTGCCTCGAAGACCCCGCCGACCTCTGGTCCTCTACCCGGTGCGCGGCATTCGTCGTAAAAACCTGGGTGAACTCTTTCTCCTCGCTGCCCTGGCTCCGAAAGGAACCCGCTTCGCCGTCAGCCTCCGACCTGACAATCGCCGTTGGAACCCGATCCACGAAGAGTGGGTCGCCTTCGCCAGTGACACCGGCCTGCCCGTCATCCTCGATGCCGTCGGCAGAGTCTCGCCCGCTCCGAAAGCACCTCGGACCTACGCTTCCTGGATCAAGCACTCCACCCACTTCATTACCACCTCGGTCGCCGAAGGTTTCGGCCTCGGCTTTCTTGAACCGGCCACCATCGGCAAGCCGCTGCTCGGCCGCAATCTTCCCGTGGTCACCAACGACTTCGCGAAAGCAAACATCATACCCGGCACGCTCTACGACCGCCTGCTTGTCCCTGACTCATGGGTCGGACTCGAAACCCTGCGTCAGAAGCTTGTGCGCAGCATGCGAGCGGCCCTCGAAAGCTACCGTCAACCGATGTCGAACCAGCACCTCGAACGTTCCTTCGCCGCCATAAGACATCGCGGCTACGTCGATTTCGGCAACCTGCCGGAGAGCCTCCAGCGGCAGGTGATCCATCGCCTGCTCGCAGGTAGCGAACACCACGAAATCCTGGCACAGACCGGTCACAAGACCCAGCCGCTGAACGAATGGTTGGCCGAGACCCTTGCCAAAACCACACCAACGGTGACGCCCGATCAACTCGGCCCCTACACACCCAAAGCTTACCTGCGGCGACTCCGAGAACTCTATACCATGGCCTCCGAAGCCACCCCGGAAACCCCTTTCTACCTGCCCAAACACAAGGTCCTCAAAGAATTCCTCAAGCCAGGATCCTTTCACTTCCTATGCACTTGAAAGCCGTCCTCTTCGACGTCTACGAAACTCTCCTCACCGGAACCCGCCTGCAGGACCGCGAACCGGGATTGCGGCAGGTCCTCAGTCACTTCGGCCTCGATTACCCATCAAGTGAGTCCCTATGCGATCGACTGGACCGCGAAATCCGCATCGAAAACCAGCAGTCCCAGGAACCCCACCCGGAAGTCGATATTCGTGAGATCTGGAAGCGGATCTTCCCCTCGCTCGATCGTCCCGATGCCTTCTCTCTGGCTGCAGAGGAAGCCATCCACCCCGTGAGACTGAAAGCAGGAGCCAGGGACCTCGTCGTGGATTTCCACAAGCAGGGTCGACTCCTTGGCATCGTCTCGAATGCCCAGGCATACACCCGGATCCTTTTGGAAAAACATCTTGGCGAAGCTTGGAGCCACTTCACCCCCGACCTCATGATCTTCTCCTATGAACACCGTACTTCAAAACCGGGACGAGCGATCTTTCAGATCGCACTCGATCGCTTGAAAACCCACGGCATCGGACCCCATGAAACCCTCATGGTCGGAGATTCCATCGTCAACGACATCGAACCTGCCCAGCGGCTCGGCATGCAAGCCAGACTCGTCGCACGCTAGGGCGTCATTCAACAGCCTGACAAACCTGCTATCCTTCCAGCACACCCGACCCGGAATTGCCATTGTCGTATTCCACCCCAAGATAGGAGCCCGCATTGACCCGGACCGTCGGCGAACCTGCAAAGCTGACACTCACCGACCCACCCTGCGTGCAATCGATGGTGTATGAAAGCCAGACCGGGTCCGGCCCTTCGGCAATCTCGACGTTTACGAGGCTCTCACCTCCGTTGCTTGAAGAGAGGGTCAAGGTCGTAAGCTGGAGATTCTCCACCGTCACTCCGAGGTCCACTCCCTGGTCGGGGGGAATCAGATGCACGGCGGTCACGCTGCCGCTACTGAAATTGAAATGAGTGGGACCGTTACCACTGACGCGGATCTCTAGATTAATCATCTTATTTGGGGGATGGATCGCCTCCCTCAAGCAGGAAAAGTGCCACCAATATCGGCGACGAGCGGCAATAAAAAGCCCCTGCAAATCATCGACTTGCAGGGGCTGAAGTGGCGGAGCGGACGGGACTCGAACCCGCGACCTCTGCCGTGACAGGGCAGCGTTCTAACCAACTGAACTACCGCTCCAAAGGTAGTAGCGCCTCGCGGCGTGGGCGGACGCTAGGAGCCAGCAAACGCCCGTGCAACACCATTTTTAGGAAAATTTCATGGAATGGCTTCCTGCGGTCGCCATGGACGGGCGTGGTGGCTTTCAGCCGCTCAACCAAGCTCCAAAACCGCCTTTTCCAGCGATTCCAAATCCTCGACCGAGTGCACCACCGCGTCCTTGGAGATCTTCGCAACCAGCCCGGCGAGGACTTTACCCGGTCCCAATTCAATAAAGACCCGATGACCCTGCGCAATCAGATGCTCAATCGACTCCGTCCAGCGAACCGAACCCGTCACCTGCTGCTCCAGCATCGCACGAATCTCACCCGGATCCGAAACCACCGAAGCCCCAAAATTGCAAACCACGGGAATCGACGGAGCAATCATCTCCACACCCGCGAGCTCGGCCGCGAGCTTGTCCTGAGCACTTTGCATCAGGCGGCTGTGATAAGCACCAGCCACCTTGAGCTTCACCGCCTTTCGAATCCCGCTCTCACGCGCCTTCGCCACAGCCGCATCGATCCCCTCTTCCGTACCAGAAATCACGATCTGGCCCGGCGCATTGAAATTCGCGACGTCGACACCGCACTCCTCCGCCAATGACTTCACCGCGGACTCATCGCCGCCGATCATCGCCGCCATCGATCCCGTCGTCGCCTCGCATGCCTCTTCCATGAACTCCCCACGTCGCGCCACCAACGTCAGGCCAGCTGCCCGCGAAAAAGTTCCCGCTGCCGCATGCGCCGTGAACTCACCCAAAGACAATCCCGCCGCCGCCATCGGCTTGAGATCCGGCAGTCGCTCCTGCAGCAATGCCGCTGCCACCAGACCATGGAGGTAGAGTGCCGGCTGACAGCGCGAAGTCCGGGTCAGTTCTTCCGCCGGCCCTTCGAACATCACCTGACTCAGTGGCATCCCCAAAGCCTCATCCGCCTCGGCAAACATCGCCTTGGCGGTATCGGATACCTCATGAAAATCCTTACCCATGCCCACCTTCTGGGCGCCCTGGCCGGAGAATAGAAAAACGACATCGCTCATATCTCCCCCCACGTAGGCAGGCCTCTCCCCGGCAATCAAGCCCTTCCCTCATCAGGATCAGACACTTTCCCCTAGGCGACAGCACGCCTCAACACCAAGCTCGACTCCTCGCCGTGCCTCTCGAAGAACTCACCCTCAAGCTCGACCCTTCCGACATGCCGGAAATGGTTTCCGACCTCATCGACGAAGCCGACAAGCGCGACGCCGCGTTTTATGCCGCCGGTCTGGGAAAAAAGTATTCTCGCTACGTCCCCAGCGACCCCACCGTCGTCCACGCTGCCATCGCCTATCTCAAGCAGGCCAAAATGCTGCGTGGAAACGTCTTCTGTGAGTGGGGTTGCGGCTTTGGCGTCGCCGCCTCGATCGCGGCCATCCACGGATTCGAATCCTACGGCATCGAGTTCGTCCCGGAACTCGCCGATCTCGCCTCCCAACTCGCCGAAGACTTCGACCTCAAGGTCGAGATTCTCAACATCGACTACCTTCCCGAAGGCTTCGATGACTGTGAAGGCGTCGGCGGAAAAGACCTGGTGCCCCCGGATCCGCCGGCAGACCCCGACACCTTTGTTCCCCATCCCGAGTATGAAGGCCTCGATCCCAGTGAGGTCGACCTGTTCTATGTTTTCCCCTGGCCTGGCGAAGAACGCCTGATGATGGATCTTTTCGAAGCCATCGCTACCGAAGGCTCCATCCTCCTGATCTACATGGGCGACGGCGAACTCGGTGCCTTCATCAAGGACGAGGACTAAGATCGGATCCTTCGACTGTAGAAGTCGTTCACCAAATAGGAGGAGCCCCAGTTCAGGTGGGTGCCGATGGTTGACATGTAGGCGGCGATGATGATCCAGTCGATGGTTTGAAGATTCATGATGAGGCGGTTTGGGCTTAGCGGAACTTCTTGAGGCGGAGTTCAATGTCGTCTTTCAAGCGCTCCACATGGCTGAGCGTAAAATCGACGACATCTTCGCTATCTCCATGAATGAGGGGATTCAGGTCGATGGCGAAAGTCATGCCGGTTTCGGTATCGGAAGCGTGGGAGTCAAAGAAAGTGGCATTGGCGAGGCGGCGGCCCATGACGGCCAGGTCGTAGCGCTTTCCACCCATGATCTGGGAATCGAAGACACCATTGAGGGCGGCCTGCAAATTAGGGCGCGCCGATGTCGGAAGGAGCCCCTTGTCCTCGTCGATGAGCCAGTCGAGCGCCCGCCAGATCTCGCAGCCCCACGCCTGCTTCGGCCTCTTTTCCTCCGGCAAGTTGCGAATCGCCTCCAGACTGCGGAGGAAGACCGCGACGTGGGTGTCGTGCTTGTCGGCAGGGTTGTGAAGATAGACGACTTCGGGCAGCGCGATCGACAAGATGCTCGTGAGGTCCTCGACCGGGTGCTCGTTTGCCGGATCCTTGATGGCGGAACTCGGATAGTCCAGCTGCAGCATGGCGGCGTAGTCGCCGACCATCGCAGCCTTGCGCTGTTCGTCGACACGGATGGCCTGCATTTCCTGATCCGTGACGTGCCCGTATGGACCCGTGCGCGAACTGCCGGCACCATCGGTACAGGTGATGCCGGTAAACCAGGCGTCGGGTTTTCCGTAACAAGCTTCGATGCCGTGATAGGCAAAAAACTCGAGGTCATCCTGGTGCGCACCAATCCCCAGATGAGTGGTTCGCACCAGCGCACCGGGCATCGTGGTCGAGTCCGGAATAAAGAGATCCGCGGTGGATTGGAACAAGTTCATACAAGAGTGGGGTTCATGGAATTCGGGGAAGACTGGCAGCCGCGATTGCCTGGCCATGGCGCTTGAGCTTCTCGTCAGGAGTGCTGATCTGCAGGGTGGCAGCCTGGCGCGGAAACTCGTCCTGCAAAACGGTGTTCGCCTTATCGATAATCCACTCGCCTCCCTTGCCACTCAGCACCCGGCCGAGCAGAAGCAGATGGCGGATCTCATAAAATCGGGCGAAGTGGGGAATCGCATAGCCGAGATAGGTTCCGATGGTGCGATAGATGGCGGCGGCTCGTTCATCCCCCGCATCCATGAACTCCTGCACTGCCACCAGCTGCTCGGGCTTGCCGAGATTCATATCGATCTCCAGCCCCGAGCGTGGAATCAGGCGGGAAACGCCTTGTTGACTGAAATACTGAACCGCACAACCGAGGTCGCCGGACCATTCGTCGGCCGGCGCGTGCTCACGATAGTCAATCGGCACGAACGCCAGTTCGGACAGCCAGTTGGTGATCTCTCCAGCACCGTCGACATATCCCGCCGCAACGCTGGTTCCCATGGCAACACCAAGCACCGCGCCATCGCGCAGCGACATCGATCCGGCGAGCGCGGTGACGTCGCCATCATTGACCACGCACATCGGCACATCGTTCCATTCACGGGCGACCTTGAGGAAGATGCCTTCCACCTGCTCCTTGAACAGATCATCAGGAACGCCGCGGAACAGCGAAGCGACACGGACCAGATTGTTGACATAAACTCCTGCGGCCGAACCACCGATGGCGTCAACACGCGGCAGGTGGGCGGCCGCCCTTCGGAGACTGTCCATGATCCCGTCGTAGTGATAGGAGGGGTCTTTTTGGAAATAGGGATCCCAGGGAATTTCTTCTGAAAAGACCACCTTGCCATCAATCAACGCGGCACACTTGCGGTCCGAACCCCCGAGGTCGAATCCGATCCGACAGCCTTTCAGCGCGCTGTCTTCCCGGATACCCCGACCAGCAGCGATCTGCGGTTCATCCTGACCTTCGGAAACGTCACTTATGGTGAGGGTCTCATCAAAAACACGCTGGACGAAGTCAGCATCAAAGGCCCGCTCGCCGCGGGGCGAGTAGCGGGCCTGAAGCTCCATGCAGAGCTCCGGTGCCCCGGAAATGCGCAAGCGGCTGCCGCCGCGACCCCAAAGAAGAAACTTCACGATACGTTCCAAATGGCAGCGATTCAACATCCTCCATCTGGGCTCGTCCGGAAGGAGAATTTCGCGGTGACTGGTGCCGGTGCCGTCCGGTCGAAGTAGATCGATGACGATACTACGTCCGCCGTTTTCCGCACACAGGGCTTCGAAATTCCTCGTCCACAACGAGGCCGCCAGAAACTGGGGATCGAGTTCCGGCAGGTGGAGGGGAGCCGAGTTCATTGATGATATCATCATTGGGATCCGTTGAGTTGGGATGAAGCTGCCACATCGAGAATGAACGTGACGTTCGGGTGATGATGAAGGTGGGTCGCCGGACAGTCGTCTGACGGGGATTCGCGAAGCGCTCGCGCAATGATCGAAGCCTTCCCTTCCCCCCATGCAAGAAGGGCAATCCGTCGGGAACGGAGAATCGTTCCAACTCCCATCGTAATGGCTTTCATCGGCACCTGATCCAACCCGCCGAATAAATCGGCCGCATCTCTCCTGGTAATCGGGTCGAGACTTACCAGTCGTGTCACCGTGTCCACTGAAGAAGGCGGCTCGTTGAAGCCGATGTGTCCCGAGCGACCAATCCCGAGGATCTGGAGATCGATCCCACCAGCATCTTCGATCGCCTCTTCGTACGCCGCACAATGGGACTGGAGTTCCTCGGCAGCCACCATGCTGCCGGGAAGATGGGCCTGATGAAGAGGCAGATCGACTTGAGAGAAAAACCTCCGCCTCATGAAGGTGTGGTAGCTCTGCTCGTGATCGGCTGGCAGTCCCTGATACTCGTCCAGGTTGAAGGTCACGACGTTGGCGAAGCTGAGACCTTCCTCCCGGTGAAGCCGGATCAACTCACCATAGAGAGGAATGGGCGTGGAGCCGGTCGCAAGCCCCAGAACCAGCCGCTTCCCTTCGGCCGCACGCTGGCGAATTCCAGCGGCAATCTCGGCCGCCAATTGCCGGCAGGCGTCGACGGCATCATGATGCACAACGACTCCGGGATGGCCGGACACGCTTTGCGGCAGGACTGGATCGTTGGATGTGATGAGACCACTTGTATTCGATCATCTGGGCTTTTGAGTCGCTATAACGGCTGATAGATTCTCTTTTCCGGCAAATTTGCTTGTGCTAGATCTCCGCCCTTGAGAGGGTCGAACGATGAGGATTTCCCGCGAGCTGCGCTCCGCGGTCATGCGATTACCGGTTCCCGGATCTCCTGCCGCGTATTTTGAAGGCCGCGTGAGGGAACATGCCTGCGCTTTGGATGACATCCTGCTTTTTGCGAGACGGGACGCCAACGACCTTCAACGACGCAGCGCGGAGTCCCACCTGCACCGCCGCTTCGTCCTGGTGGTTTGTCTGGAGACCGAAGGTACCGTTTCCGTGGACGGCATTCCGTTCGCATTGAAGCCGGGACAGGCCCATTTGGTGTTCCCCCAATCCTACCACCATTTTCTGAAACTGACCAAGCCGTCCCTCTTATGGTTCATGGTCACCTTCGAGACCCGGGAGTCGGAGCGCCTCACGAAGCTCCGACAACGGACCCTGGATCTCGCGCAGGCCGACCTGGATTCCCTGTTCCACATGGCGACCTGCTTCGCCGCGGAGCAGAGTTCCGGTCAAGGTGATGCCCTGAGCCTGGACCTGTCGCGACTGCTCTGCCGATGGTGCCGGATCGTGGAAGATGAAGAAAACCCCGTGCCGTTCAATCACTCGCGCAAGGATGCCGGACTGTGGCAGCGGTTTCAGCTTCAGCTCGAAAAACTGCCGCCTGAAGACCTTCGCATCGCTCCGCTTTGTCACCGACTGTCGATCTCCGAACGGCATCTGCGTCAGAAGTTCCAGGCCCAGTTCGGAGTCTCGCTCGGAGTCTATTTGAAGAACTACCGCATCAGGCGCGCCATCGGCCTCCTGGCGACAAGCGACCTGTCGATCGCCGAGATTGCTGATCGCTGCGGCTACCAGTCATCAGCGAGTTTCCATCGCGCATTCCGGAGTCAGGTCGGGGTGGGTCCAGGCGAATTCCGAAAGCGCCCGACAACATCGATCAGGACGTGAGGTAGCCACTTGTAGATCACCCTCTAGCTCTCACTCGGCAACTTCGTGATCTTCCGCGCCACTGCCCAGCTCTTCTCCGGATCGATGACTTTCCCTTCTAGCTCTCACTCAACCACGGCGAGGCGATCCTCCACATTCCTTCAATCGAATTAAGAAAGAGTTCACCATTAGTGGTCATATTTTCCCTACCCCAAAAAGGCGAAAGCCCCAATCCGTTGAGGATCAGGGCCTTTCATTGGCTCCGGCGGTAGGGTTCGAACCTACGACCTAGTGGTTAACAGCCACCCGCTCTACCGCTGAGCTACACCGGATTGTGATTTGAAAGTCGCCCCTTTCAGGGCGGGCGGAAGATGGATTCGACACAGGGTCCGACGCAAGTGAAAAATGAACCGCCATCCGCTCATTTTCGTTAATCAGCCCGACCTCGTCATGAAAAAACCGTGCTCGCCGCGCTTACCTTACTAAACAGCCTGCTTTGCCTCGACCCGCTCGCTGGTGGGTGTTTCATCCGAGTCTTTCGCTGGACCTTCGTCGCGACGGGGAGGGCTCCCTTCAAAGGAATCCTGTTCGGCCTCGGGCTTGGGTTGCTCGGGAACGGCATCGGCTGCCATCCGCAGCACTCGCCTTGCATAACGGTCAGCTGGAGAGAGATTCATTCGCTCCAAGGCAGCTCGTCCATCGACACCCGGCCGGGAGTTCAACAGAGAAATGATCGCGTCATCATTCAGAACATCGAGACGGATCGTTACTTCCGACAAGCGATCCAGAAGTCCCGCGCTCAAGGCCGGAACGAAGGCACTTTCCCAAACATCATCATTCAGGGAAACCACCAGATCGACACGGGGGGCTTCCTGGCGGACGGTGGCAAGGAAACCTGCCACGCGACGGGCGCCATCGGGATCACCATGAACGCCTTCCAGATCGTCGACCACCAGGGCCACTCGGTGGAAGCGAGACAGCAGCGCCAGCAAAGTTCCGAAGCGCTCCGCGTCCGCGCCTTCGACGGCTTTTTGCATCAGCATACCGGTTCGACCCGGATGCTCGGGAGCTGCGACGGCAAAGCGGAAGAGTGCTGCCAACCAGAATGCGACCTGATTGAGGGAGCATCCGGTCGTTTTGCTCACTTCCAGTGAAAGCCGCGGTCCAAGCACTTCAAAATTCTCGCGTGTCCAATGAGCCGTGACGGCCTGGGGGTGGTGGAAATCGAAGGTCTCGACTGGACGCTGCTGCAAGGCCTCGACCGCCGCTTCCCGATCCTGACAAGGCACTTCGCCTGAAAGAACCAGAGGCTGAAGGCCATGGGCAAGCAGGTGGCGGGCATGAATGTCCAGCACGGTGAGTCCCCCACCCGCCGGAAGTTGCCGGGTCAAGCGACGCAGCGCGTCCTCGATCGCGGCTCTGGGATCCACCTTGCTCCCATCGAGCGGCCGCAAGGGAATGAATTCATGTCCGTGGGACAGGCGTTGTCGAACTTGCTCAAGCAGGTGGGTCTTGCCGTAACCGGCACGTGGCGCCCGCAGCAGGATCCCGCGACCCGAAGCCTCGGTGGGCACTCGGAGAACATCCTCAAGGCGAGTGACACCATCGGAGTTGACGGCCGAAGCATGGGGCGCTCCGGACTGGCCGAAGTTCTCGAAAAAGGGCTGGAAAGAGACAGGAGATTCCATTCGATAAATCAGTTTCGGGGGGAGACTGTTCGGCGGACTTCTAAGTCACAAGCAAAAGAAAGAGCGCCCCGGTGTCAAGGAGCCTATTTGGATCGCGATCTCAGGATTCTCCGCGCTAGCGGGGAGTTGTCAGGTCGCGAAACTCATCCTCGAGGCTGTTGACTCCGCCGCTCGCCGGCGAAGTGCTTTGAAGCGCGGTCTTGAGTTGATCCCCGAGGTCGTCGATCGGCTTCGTGCTTGTTCCAGAGACCTTGACCCTCGCCCAGTAGTGGCCACCACTACGCCGGTTGAATACCGCCGGAATGGCTCTCGAGGCACTGCCCAGAACTGTGGAATCGGGCAACCCGACCTCCAATACCCCTTCAAGAGCCCCGCCTTGTTTCTCGGCGAGGGTCCCTTCGACTTTGATCAAACTTTGGGAAACCAGCGAGATCTGCTCGAGCCGGGTTTCCGTGAGTGTTTTCTTCAACTTCGCCCGCGCTTCGGTTTCAAACCTTGCCTGAGAAAATCGCTCGTTGCCTGTCTCGAGCGCGAGCACATTGAAGAATCCAAGGCTGTGAAGGGTCAACGTGGAGGAGATCGTCACATGAATTGGAGCTTCGATTCGAAGACTGCTGGGGTCCGTCACATCGAAAAACAGGCGCCCGGTGTTCACCTCATCTTCAGGGGTTTCGAAGCGGGCTTCCACGATTCTGCCCAGACCCGTTCCTAACAGAGCCATCGAAGGCATCTCCTTCAGTTCAAATCTCAATTCGCTTTGGCCACCACGTGTCAGGATGGGAGGAAGCTGTCGACCTCTCAAGCGTATCTGGGCATCCGGAGACCCTTCGGGAACCAGTTCAATATTGCCCACCGTCACTCCTTCGGTCGAAAGCTGCAGGGACGCGAACTCCAGCACGAAGGTTCCCCAGTTCATGACCCGAGACTTTCCGCCCTGAAGGACGAGATTGCCGCTTGCCCGTGCCGGGTCGGGCACCAGATAGGACGCTTCCGATTCGGAAAGGACCATCGCCGGTTGCGGGCCGTCGCCAAATCTGACGCTGAAGCGCTTGGCCCGGTAGGAGAAATTGAAAGGGCAGGATCCTGCCGGAAGACCCGCTGCGCCAGAAGCTTCTTTCGAGGCGGCTCGAAGCACCAGTTCACCGCCGCTTCGCGCCACAATTTGCTCACCCCGTAGCTCGGTGCCGAAGTAGCTGGAAAGTTTCACGTCACCTTGGAGACCATTGAGGGTCAAGCGCGCGGCGGGTTCGGTCTCAGGCCACGACAACATGAGGCTACCCGCCCCGATACTCACCGGAGTCGCACGAAACTGGGTCGTTTTAACTTCGGCACCGGTCCATGCACCCACCTCGGCTTCCAGGTTCTCCCGGAAGCCCTTGCTGTTGAGATAGAAGACCCAGGCGAGCACTCCGAGTCCCATAGCCAGAACCAAAACGGTGACCACTGCGGCGAGGACGAGACTACGTTTCCTCTGTTTGGCTTCTGCCTCCTTGTGAGGCTGGTTCGAACGCCGCTTGCGCTTGCGAACCTTCATGACCTGCGTCCCATCTTCGCGGACGACAAGTCGCGGCTTTTCGTCCGAGTCCCCCCCGCTACGCGTGCGCAGCCGGTTCATCATCTCGTCGATTGAATACTTATCCTGCTCGGAATCTGACATCGGTGCAAAAGGAATGAGCACGGCAAGCGAGCCGTGCAAGCGCAACCCGTCTTATGGATTGAAGGGACGGCCTGCGGCATCCACCACGCTCACCTTGACGAGGAAGACAATCGCCGTTTGGACGGGTGAATAGGCACGACTTTGGAACAGACGACCAATGTACGGGATATCCCCGAGGATCGGAGTCTTGTCTTCCACCGTTTGGATTTTTTCCTGCATCAATCCGCCGATGACGACTGTCTGGCCGTCGGCAACCGTCAGTGAGGTGCCCGCCTTCATCACCGAGAAGACCGGCATCAGAATGCGGTTCGGCGTAATGGTGACCTGCACGGGTGCTCCAAATCCTCCGACCCCTCCCGGGACCGATGAGTTGATGGGGCTTCCATAATTCACGAAACCATCGAAGTCGGTGATGTTGGGAGCCAGCGTGATGTCGACATACTGCTTGTTCTGACTAACAGTTGGCAGTACTTCCATGACGATGCCCGTTTCGCGCATCTCGAATGATGTCGGAGTTGCCGGAGTTACCGGAGTCACGCCGACGGCATCCGGTGTGACGATACCTGTCACCAAGTCCACGGTTCCGCCACCGCCAACGGAGTTTGGAAGTTCAGGCGGTTCATACTCCGTCGGGTAAATAAACTCCTGGATGATTTTGATCGAAGCGGCCTGGCCACTTCGGGTCACCACGGAGGGAACGGCGGCAAGATCGACGCCGGTCTTCTGATCGAGACCCCGCATCAGCATCGTCACGTTGGTATCGTTGAGCGTGCCATTGAACCACAGGGCACCCGGGGCTCGGGCCGTTCCGCTGCGGGCAACTTCGGACGCAGCCTGAAGAATCTGTTCATCGATGCTGTCGGCTGAAATCGCTCCCGTTCCACTGCGGTTACCCGCCGTGATCGGGTTTCTTGGAGCCAATGGCGATGGAACTACGACGTCACTCAGATCGCCCCCATTCCCCCGCGTTCCACCCGAGAGGTAGGCACCCGCAGTGCCTGGCGCGATGCCTTCGCCGCCGAGCCTGAAGTCACCAAGCAGCCAATCGAAACTGAGTTCCTCAAGGATTTTCTTCTGCGTCTTGACCATCTTGATCTCGACGATCACATGAGTGGGCTCGGTGTTGGCAAGTGCTTCGACAATTTGCTCAACGAGCGAGTGATTGGTCGGGGTATTGCGCACTCTCAAGGTGCTGTTCCCGGAGTTGAAGGTCGCCGTTGCCCCGTCAGGAAACGAGACACCACGGCTTTCGAGAATCTCTTCTGCAGAAAGTTTTTTGGCCAACAGACCGGTATCACTGGGTTCGGAAAATGGGTCATTGGAAGCCACGTCGCCACCAGTCCCACCACTCGTCGCTCCGGCGGTGAGAAAGTCCGGGGGAACCCGGTAGGTCCGGAGCATCATGTCCGTCGAGTCGGACCCTGCCGGTCGGATGACCAGCGCGTAGGGCTGAGCAACCGCCACGGTCCTTGTCGCTTCCTCGATATAGTCCAGCGCAATCCCGAGGGGCACGTTCTTCAGATTCAGATTGAACCGCGTCTCGCGAATCCTTTTCCCAATCTCAGAATCCGCGGAACCAAGCTCAAGCACGATATTGATCCCCTTTTTCATCGGATCCATCTCGACCGTATCGAGCGCGACTGACTGCTGACGCAGGTAGTCCACCGCTTCCTCAATCGTCACATCTTCAAGATAGACGACCGGAATGACGAGTTCCTGAAGTTTGGCTGGGATACTGGTTCCCATTTCCCCTTCGACGAGCGGATCAAATCCAGTATTGAAGTCGACCAAATCATCGACCTGGAGTTCCCACTCGCGTTCGACCGCCATCAGCATTTCACCGCGGGCCTGATCGTAGGCCGCCCGATAGTAGTCGGATTGGGCAGCCACTACCTGCTCCATACCCCGTCTGGCAGCGACGTTGTAGGGGTCCACCTTCAGCACGTCCTCATAGACCATCTTGGCCTGATCAAACTTCCCGAGATTGAATGCGCCCTCGGCGCTGTAAAGCAACTGGCGAACTTCCTCGACGTCCCGGGTATGTTCCTTGGACCCGGCGGGGTTGGTGCGGATCGGATCATTGATCCACTCGAGCGTCTCCAAAGCCTGAGGGTGATCGGGTGCAATTTCATCGATCAACACTTGATTGATTGTCGTCTCCGCTCCCTCGACATCACCAAGGCGGCGTTGCTTTCGCGCGACCTCGATGGTCGCCTGTGCGTAACGCTGGACCGCTTCCTTTCTCAAGCCCTCGATGGCTGGCGCTCCTGTGGGGAGCAGGTCGAGAGCCTTGCGATAAGCGGTAGCAGCCTCCTCATAGCGGGCGGCTTCGTAGGCTTCATCGCCCGTTTTGAGCAGCTCGTGCGCCTCGCCCGCAGCGGCGGACCGACGTTCAAGCTCAGCTTGGGCCATGGCCGAGGGTCCATCCTGAGCAGCAAGAGGCACCATCAATACGCACAAGGGAGCCAACGCGAGTAGAGCGGCTCTCAAGGATCGACGGGAGGTCGGGAAATCAGTCAAAGGCATGCAGGTTTGCGGAGGCTTATAGGGGTGCAAGGCGGCGAGGGTAAGCCGAAAATCCCGGAAATTGTGTCCGCTTTCATGGCTCGCCCCCTAGCAGCTCCTTGGCAGCTCGGGCATCTTTCGCCAGTTGAGCCTTCAAATCCTCAAGATTGGCGAACTTTTGCTCGTCCCTGAGGTACCGAACAAACTCGACCTCAAGCAGTTCGCCATAAAGGTCCCCAACTTCGCCAAAGCAGTGAACTTCCAAGGCCCTGAGCTTGCCATCCACGGTCGGACGCAGTCCAAGATTCGCCACGCCATCGTAATTCACGCCATTTACCTGCGTCCGCACCGCCCACACGCCGTCAGGGGGATACTGTTCCTCGCCCCTTTCCAGATTGGCCGTGGGAAAACCGAGCTGACGACCTAGCTTGCGGCCCTCAATCACCTTTCCGGCCACCGTGTAGGGCCGGCCGAGCATTCTTTCCGCCGCGGCCAGATTGCCGTCGCGAATCGCTTGCCGCACCCGGGTACTGCTGATCCGCTCACCCTCCGACATGACGGGAGGGACCGCTTCAAAGCGAAATCCGAGGTCCTCCGAGAGTTGCCTCAAAAGGCTCCTGTCCCCCGCCCTCCGGTATCCGAATCGCCAGTCTTCACCCGCTGAAATGGTGCGCGTCCCTGCTTCGACAAGGTCACCAATGAAATCCTCGGCCGACACCTTCGCTCGTTCCTGATCGAAGGGCAGCGCCAGCAGCAAGTCCACGCCGAGCGGCTCTAGAATCTTCGCCTTGTGGTCGAGCGAGGACAGCAGCCTCATCGGAGCCTTCTCGGGTGCCAGAACTCTCAGAGGATAGGGATCAAAGGTCAGCACACCGGCCACCCCGCCCTGCTCACGGGCGGCCGCCACGGCTCTCCCGATCACCTCCTGATGACCCAGGTGGACACCGTCGAAGACACCGAGCGCGAGATGGACGCCTCCATCAAACTCACTCAGCGACTCGATATCACTCAATCGCTTCATGTTCGTCACGATGGGCTGAAATAAATGATCGAACCGAATAGCGCGACCACTCCGATCACGATCAAGAGCAGCACAATCCACATCCACCTTGGTGTTCGGTACTTCATCCCGGGCGTTTGATCCACGATTTCTTGGTATCCCGCCGATAGAATGGTTCGCCCTTTCTTCGAATAGAGGAGAAAGAGAATGTACACGGAAAGCGCAGCACTGAGAATCGAGCCGCTCAAAACGGCCAATAGTCCCAGCACCGCGACCAGCGTGGCCGGAATCCTAACCCACGGCCTCAAATTCCTGAGCCCCCACCAAGCCACGAACTGGAGAGGAATCATGATTCCAACCAACGAGACGAACAATAGAAAGTCCGGCCCCGCAAACATCGCTCCGCCTGAACCGGCAAGAGCGGGACCCACCATCGCGGCGAGGCCAATCACTCCCAAAGCCCCGCCAAGAAAGAAGAGCGAACCAACTCCCTTCAAGGATGCTTCGTGCTTCAAATGAGCTTCTCGAATCAACTCCGCATCACTCAGCACAGGTGCCGATACTTCAACTACGGAGGGTGTTTGATAAGGATTCTCACTCATCCGATCAAGATACTGCGCTGAGGTTCTTCTCCTGCCAAGCCGGATGAGAAACCCGGATCAAGCACCCCGCATCAGTGAAATTTCAGCAAGACTGACCATCGCTTTGAAGAGATCCTCGCGCGGCGCCGTTTTCAAGGTATCAACGCTCACCGCCCGATCGAGCACGAAGCGACCACTCCTCACCCTGCGCAAGGCACTCAGGTGAGCCCCGCACCCGAGCTTCGCTCCAATGTCGTGCGCGTAGGTTCTCACATAGAATCCCTTCGAGCAGAAAACGGTGAAATCCACTTCGGGAAGATCAATACGGGAAACCTCGTACTTCGTCACTTCGACCGGACGCGGATCACGCTTCACCTCCTCGCCCCTGCGGGCAAGCTTGTAAAGCGGCACCCCATCCTTTTTGATCGCGGAAACCATCGGTGGAATCTGCTCGAACTTGCCGGTAAACCCGGAGAAGGCCTGGTCAATATCCTCGGCTGAAAGCGCGGGCACTTCCTTCTCCTCGAGCACCTCACCCTGACGGTCCTGTGTCGATGTCACCGAACCAAGTGTTAGAGTGCCATCGTACTCCTTGTCCTCGCTCATCAACAGGTCCTGGATCTTGGTCGCTCTCTCGATCACCAGCATCAACAGCCCGGTCGCCATCGGATCAAGCGTCCCACAGTGGCCGATCTTTTTGGTTCCAAGCGATCGGCGGGCGATGGCGACCACGTCGTGCGAGGTCATGTCGGGCGCCTTGTCCACCAGCAGCACACCGCTGGGAACTCCGGACGCAGGATTGGGTCTACTCATATTGTTGTTCAAATCAAAGGGCCGCGATCTCGGCCTCAATCGCCGCGAGCACCTTCGCTTTGGCATCGGAAATAGGTCCGGCCATACGAATCCCCGCAGCCAGCGCGTGGCCACCGCCGCCGAAGGTCATGCACACCTTGCAGGCGTCAATCCTGCGGTCTTTCGAGCGCATCGAAACGCGGATCTTACCGTCGTGAAGTTCCTCGAAGAATACCGCTACGATCACTCCTTGAATCGCACGGATGATGTCGATGAGCCCTTCGCTGTCCTCCGGCTTGACTTCGAGGCGGGTGACGGTGTCCCAGGTCAACTCCCAGTGGGCGAGCTTCCCGTCCGACTTCAGTTCCAAGGTGTTGAGGAGTGCCCTCATCAACTCGACCCGGCGCATCGGATGATTGTCGTAGGTCAGCGCGTTGATCTTCCCAACATCCAATCCCCTGCGGGTCAGGTCCGCCGCCATTTCATAAGTCGCGACGGTCGTCCCTGAATACTGGAATGACCCGGTGTCGGTTGATACCGCCACGTAGATCGCATCACGGGTTTCATCGGGCATCGGAAGGCCGAGCGCGTTGATCAGGTTGTAAAGAATCTGACCGGTGGCCGGACTGCTGTCGTCGATCAAGTTGAGGTCCCCGTAGCCGGGGTTCGACTTGTGGTGATCGATATTGATCCACCGCTCACAGTGCCCTACCGCCGCGAGCACCTTGTCGCCGAGCCTTGGCTTGGTCGCCGTATCCAGTGCGATGACCACATCGACGTCCACCGGATCCGCCGGAGGCGTTTCGATCCGGTCCGAGCCGGCCATGAAATTCAGATTGTCCGGCAGACCGTCCTCATTGATCATCCGCACCTTTTTCCCCGCCGCCTCGAGCGCAAAGCCGAGCGCAATCTGGGACCCGATGGCATCGCCATCCGGCCGGACGTGACTGAGAAGGGCAAAAGAATCGTACTGATTCAGCCATTCGCCGATTTCTTGGAAGGTGGATGAACTGCTCATGGTGGAAACCCCGCTCCGGGCCCGCGGATTCTCCCGATGATCCCCTCAGGGGCAAGGACAAACCCGAGGAAGACCTTTCGCCGAAAGGCCTTGGGCAGTCGGAAAGCATCGTCATGCAGCGTGCCAGACGGCCTCAGAAGCCGCTGCTTGAAGCCACCCGCTCAGACGAAGGCCGGAGCCATATCCACCCGTTCGCACTCCATTCCGTAGCTTTCACAGAGGAGGTTCGAGGAAATACGACCACTTTCGTAGATGGTCGGCAGTCCACTTCCCGGATGGGTTCCCCCACCAACAAGGTAGAGATTCTCGTAACCCTTCATCCGGTTGTGAGGTCGCAGATAGAGCATCTGATCAAGGGTGTGAGCCAAATTGAAGGTTGCACCCATGAAGACATCGAGCTCGTCCCTCCATCCGGCGGGCGTGATGATCCGCTCCTCCACGATGTGGCTTCGCAGATCCTTCATCCCGGTCCGTTGCTCGATTCTCTCCAGCACCCTGTCGCGATACTCACCCGTGATTCGATCCCAGTCATCGGCATGACGTGTGTTGATCGTCGGCACCAGCACATAGATCCCGGATTCCCCCTCGGGAGCCACCAGCGGATCCGTGACACTCGAATTACGGACGTAGATCGACATGTCATCGGAGACTTTCCTCTCGCCCTGAATGTCCTTCACATTGTTCAGGTAGTTGTCCGCGAAAAGAATATGGTGATGCGGCTCATCCCGGTAAATCTTGTCGAGGCCGAGATAGAGCATGAAGGCCGAACAGGAATACTTCTTCTTTTGGAGCTTCGCAGGAGCAATCGACTGGCCGTTCATCAGGTTCGCCATCGCGTGGGCGTAATCCGCGTTGACGACGGCATCGTCGCACTCAAGCAAATCACCGTCATCCAGCAAGACTCCCGTCACCTTGTTACCGGTGAAGCGCAACTCCTTGACCCCGGTGCCAAGTCGCAGCTTGCCCCCGTGTTCTCCAAACACCTCGGCCATGGCCGCCGAGATCCGGCATAGTCCTCCCTGAACGTGGTAGATCCCATACTTATACTCGATGTAAGAAAGGATGCTGAACAAAGCAGGGCACTTCCATGGTGACATTCCCAGGTACTTCGCCTGAAAGGTGAAGGCCAGCTTCAGGTCGTCATTGGTGAAATACTTGTCGAGCACATCGACCACCGACTTGCCTGTCGCAACATACGGCACAGCCTTCATCAAGGTCTTGCTCATGTAGGACCCGAGCTTGTGATAAGGCTGCTGAAGACAGGGGAAAATCACCCCTAGTTTCTGGGCATGGTCGGCCATGAATCGCCGGTAGCCGTCCTCGTCCCCCGGAAAAGTCTCCGCCACGTTGGCCGCCATTCGGTCCACATCGGTCGTGGTCTCCATTGACCGATCGCCCCAGCTCAGGCGGGTCATGGGATCGAGCGCAATGAGATCAAGGTAGTCCTCGGTTTTTCGCCCGGCTTCGGAAAACACCTCGTCGAGGGTAAACTTCTGGTGAAGAAAGGTCGGACCCGTATCGAACGAGAAATCGCCGACTTTCAGCTCGCCATTGCGGCCGCCGACCCGGTCCTGCTTCTCGACGATGGTGACGTCGAATCCGCGACGGGCAAGGATCATTCCTGCCGTCAATCCCCCGGGGCCTGCACCCACAATCACCACTCGTTTGTCTCTCATGATTGAGCTTTCGCGCCTTATTCATAGATTGCCCGGCTTGCGGCGCTACCGAAAATTTGCACTTTTGGCATCAATTGTGACTCTCACCCGTTTCGCTCCCAGTCCCACCGGGCTCCTCCACACTGGCCATGGCTATGCCGCCATGGTCGCTCATCGCCTTGCCAGAGAGCGTGGGGGTTGCTTCCGACTGCGTTTTGAGGACATCGATTCGACCCGCGTCCGCGAGGAATTCTACACCGCCATTGAAGAAGATCTCTTGTGGCTGGGATTGGCTTGGGATGGCGTAGCTGTCCGTCAATCGGAAGGAATGGAAGCCTATCAACACGCTCTGGCCCGCCTGCAGGAGGCCGGAGTGGCTTATCCCTGCTTCTGCACCCGTCGGGAAATCGAGGAGGAAATCGCACGCATGGCCTCAGCACCGCACGGACCTGAGGGTGCGCTCTACCCCGGCACCTGTCGCAACCTTTCTCACGACGAGCGTGCGGAGCGAATCGCCTCCGGCCTGAATCCCGCCTGGCGACTCGATGCTTCGGCAGCGGCAAGCCAGACAGGTTCCCTAACTTTCACCGACAGGCGCTTTGGCGAACAGGTCGTCGACCCCTCGCTGCTCGGCGATGTGGTTCTCGCCAGAAAGGACATCGGCACCGCTTACCATCTCGCGGTGGTGACCGACGATGCCTCGCAGGAAATCACCATCGTCACCCGCGGCGAAGACCTTCTCCCCTCCACCCATGTCCACCGGACTCTTCAGGCCTTGCTTGGACTGAAAGAGCCCGAATACCTCCACCACCCTCTGATCACTGACGATCAGGGCCGCCGATTGGCAAAACGTGACCATGACCGCTCGATCCGGAGCCTTCGCGAGTCGGGAACGTCCGTAGAAGAGATTTTCGCCAGTTTCCCCTCGTGCGTCGAATACCCGACGCCGAATTAGCAGTATTTCCGCTGGCCAGCCTTCAAGCCCTCTCCGAAGCTGGCCCCCATGTCTGACATCAAAATCACACTCAAAACCGACAAGGGAGACATCGACGCGACCTTGTTTGCTTCGAAGACACCGATCACCTGCGCGAACTTCCTCAACCTCGCCAAGCGTGGTTACTACGACGGGATCACCTTCCACCGCGTCATCCCCAACTTCATGATCCAAGGCGGCGATCCGACAGGCACCGGCCGCGGGGGCCCAGGCTACAAATTCGGTGATGAGTTTGTCCCCGAGCTCAAACACAGCAAGGCGGGCATCTTCTCCATGGCCAACGCAGGCCCGGGCACCAACGGCTCCCAGTTCTTCATCACCCACGGCCCGACACCTCACCTCAACGGTAATCACTCCGTCTTCGGCGAAGTCACCAGTGGCCAGAACGTGGTCGATAGCATCGCCCAGGGAGACAAAATCATCTCGATCACCATCCACGACGATATTGCACCGCTGCTTGAAGCCCAGAAAGACCACGTCGAGCACTGGAATTCGATCCTCGACGCCTGACCCCGAGCACGCCAATTGCAAAATATTTAAGATCCCTTAACTAAATACCTCGGTGGAAAACCCGGGGATCAACAGGAGTCAAATGACGCCAGAAGCACTGCTTCTGGCGTTTTTTGTGATGTTTGGTGTCGTTTTTTCCACCTACCAAAACCCCTCATGATCGCGTAAGACAATCAACTCCCCTTGATTTTCCATTCGAAAGGGTGTTTTCTCCTCCCCGTCGGGCGGCCACCCAGCCAAGCGTCAACTCCCCCAAACACACCCCCCATGAACACTCATCGCTCCCCCCGCGGTGGTCGCTTTTTCATCAGCATCCTCGGATCGCTCATGGCTCTTGCTACCGCCCCTCTTCTTTCTGAAGACATTCCGACCGGCACCCTGAACGTCGACCGCAACATGGTCCGAACAGGTGTCAACTCGCAGCTCAATTGGAACATCCAGTACCCAAGCGGCGTCACCGAGATCATCGACATCGTCCCGCCAAGCACGATCGTCCCGAAGAAGAATGTTCGGATGAAAGTCCGCGTCCTCGGCGTCGCCTTCCAGTCGGGACGCAACCTCCTTCCCCTCGATGCCTACTGGTCGAAGAACAACTCGGCCTGGCAACGTTTCTTCTACGACACTGGAAATAATGTCAACCCGGGCAGGGTCCTGATCAACCAGAAGGTGGAGAAGAACGACCGCATCGACTTCGGCGCACGCGGATGGTCGGGCGGTTGGCTTCCCTTCCACCACACCCGCAAAACGGATCCCTACCTCATCGTGCTCAAGAACGGCGACCGCGCCCCCGACTATGCCCCTGCCTACAACCAGGGCAGCGTCACCAGCTTTCTCCGTCCCTACATCGACTCCAGCGGCCGGATAAGCATCGGAGACCGCGACCTCATCATCCTCTGGGAAGCCTCCACCGCCAAACCCGGAACCACCTATTTCGACATGCAGGACCTCGTCGTCCTCCTGACCTTCGAATGAACCGCTCCTGCCCCTGACCTGATCGACAAAAACAAACAGACATCCCCCCAACATGAAAGCCATACCCCCCATTGTTTTGACCCTCGTCCTCACCGGCATCGCGTCTGCGGCGCCCATGAAAGACCGGGTCACCGGAGAGGAACTCTCCGCCCGCCGCATGGCCTCCGCCTCACCGGTCTCCACTCTGGCCCAACCGACCGAAGAAGAGCCCCGTGTCGCCCGGCCTTCGAACGAGAGCATCATCAAACAATCCATGATCCTTTCCGATGGCACGAACTGGACCCTCATTCCCCGCGGTGCCGTCCTTCACCTTCCCGAAGCTCATCAGGGCAAAATCGGAGGTCGCCCGGTTGGCAATCTTCTCTCCTGGAAGCAGTTCGTCACCGTCAACCGATCTTGGGTGAGCGCCGAAGAAATCACCCTCCGCCAGGCGGAAGGCGTCCAGCAACTCGACGATCGCCGCACCGCGTTCTGGCCGAAGCAAGACAAGATCATCGTCGCCGTTCACCTCGGCGGCCCCATCTCGGTCGTCGCTCCGACCAAGGAAACCGACAACACCCTCTAATCCATGAAAGCCTGCTTCATCCTCGCCGCCCTGATCACGGCACCCGCGTTCGCAGGTGACAACTGGGTGAACTTCATCCGCCAGAATCAGGTCAAGAGCGGCGTCGTCTGGGACATGCCCGTCGACCCCGAAGGCCAAAGCCCTTCCGCCCTGGTGCTTGAAGAAAATGGCGCCCTCTTCCAACTCTGGACGATCCAGCAGAGCAACTTCAAGGACTACCTGCTCGACCAAAAGGTCGTCGGCACCTACCTGCCCTCCGCCCAGATCCGGATCACCACCGCCGATCCTTATCCCCACGTGCACCGCACCCGTGCAGATCAGCCCTTCACCGTCGAGATCGAGGTCAGCGGCCTGCTCGGCGGAGCTGGTGTCCCGGACGCCGCCAAGCGCGTTCTCACCGAGCATCACCTCGCTCCCTACACACCCGGCCAAAGCTCCATCGATCCGCGCATCGCCACCGGCGGCACCCCGTCGAGCAGCGGTTTCATCACCAGCAACGGGACGACCGTTCTGAACTTCACTTCCTCCAGCCTCCCCGCCGGTGATCCCACCATGGCGCTCGGCGAAGAACACTTCGTCGTCCACTCGCTGCCCGACCTCGATGCACCCCAGACTCAGATCGCCTCGAACTTCGTCCAAGTCTGGCCTGTCGCCAGCGCCTCGATCGAAGGCCTCCAGCCCGGAGAGACCGTTCGCTTCAGTGCCCCGCCGCTGCAACTCCACCTTCACGATCTCTATCCCTCCAGCACCACCTACCTTCAGATTTACCCAGGTGCCCCGCAACTCGGAGTCACGGGAAGAAAGATCGACGGCTCGATTCTGGTAATCGACCAGGACACCAAGGAAGATCGCATCCTTGCCATCACCGATTGGGAAGGTGCCTTCGAAAGCGAAGGTGAGTATACCATGGAAATCATCACCGAAACTCCCTTTGGTCCGGAGCGCCTGACTTACCTCAGCTTCCAAGTCGATCGCGTCCTGGCCGTCAACGCCCAGATTGGCGACTACGAATCAAAGCCCTGATCTGTCTCCTGCAACCATCACTCAACTCTCCCCCCGAAATTGAAGTGCCGACGTCCGACTCCGGGCATTCCTAGCACAGCCCCCCGATAGCCGCCCGGATCGGGCGCCGGCCTTCCTTCTTCATTTCAAACCTCACTCCTGCCACTCCGGCAGCGTGTCCTCAAGAATCTCACGGATTCTCTCCTTCTCGGAATTCCCTAAATGCGGCGCGATCTCTTCCTCGTCCCCGGACAAAGCCGAACGTAAGCGCTCGAGCACGGCTCGCCTGACCCGCGGCGGCATCGCCCGGAACGCCTCCGAATAGACCATGTAGGAACAGCGGTTCTTGAAGATCCGCCGGTAGAGCTTGAAGTCCGCCAATGAGTCTCCGGACTTGCTTCGTGGATAGGCCGACTCGAAGTGGCGCTGGAAAGATGCGTCCCCCTCAAGCCCATCACCCAGATCGGCCTCATCCTTGAACAGCAGTTCATCGACGATGCTCTCGCTCATCCGGTCCGCGATCCGTCCCGCCTGGCCTTCGTCAGGATTCGATTCAGGATCGATCACACGGCTGAGAAAGTATGCCCGACGATAGCGCATCGAAGCCGCCGTCATCAAGTTGTGCATCTTGCACTGATGCTCGATCACCACCAGCGCCACCACATCACTGGTCCCGCGCAGGTACTTGCGGGTATCGATCACTGCGGACAAATCACCAAATGCCTGATCCATCGGCATGGTCGAATCCTCATCGGTGTAAACCCGGTTTCCCAGATGCGGCAGCGCACTTTCACCCGTGACAAAATAGCCACCCCAGCGTTCCTCAATCGGCGTCGAATGCGTCACCGTCGTGGTCCCCAAATGAAGCAAGGTGTGCCCGCTTTCATCCGGAAAGACCGAGCGAATCAACAAACCCGGCACATTCTCGGTCCGCGTCGTCCCATGGCACGAAAGACAGTCGCTCGTATCACGCATCACCTCGAAACCCGTTTCGTCCGTCAGATCAATCAAGTAGAATACCGGCCCAAGCACCGGATCCTGGGCAATCACTTCAATTTCCCCGCCCGGCACGTAGCCGACATAGGTATTCTCGGAAAAATAGAGGCTCCGTGGGTTCCTCGGCGTGATCTTGCCGATCTGCTTGCTGGTCTTGGAAAACACCAGAATCTGCGACGACTCGGGCACCTTGAGTTCGCGCAGCACGAAGGCGAGTTTCTCGAGCGCCGTCCCGCCCTCCAGCTTCATCTCCCCACGCTCCAGTTTGCCCGCAATCGTCGCCAGCGCGTCCGTCGCCGGCGTGTCCGAATAAGATAGTGGCGGCATATCCCACAGATCCACCCTCCCCACCGCAAGCTGCGTGGTCAGTAGAATCATCAGCCAGCCTTTCATCCGCTGATGTAACGCTTCTCACGACCCGATTCCTACGCAATTTCGCCGATTTCCTCTTCAGCACCTTCTAGGATGGACCTTCGCGAGCTTCTGTACATCCTCCGCCCCCGCCGATGCTTTCCATTCAGAACCTCCGCGTCGAATTTGGCGCCCGCGTCCTTTTTTCCGACCTCTCCTTCGCTGTCCAGCCCAAGGAACGGATCGCCTTTGCCGGCCACAACGGAGCCGGAAAGTCGACCCTGATGAAATGCATCGCCGGCGTCATCGAGCCCTCCGGCGGCATGATGTCGACCCCGAAGAATTTCCGCATCGGCTACCTGCCGCAGGAAGGCATCCACATCAAAGGTCGTACCCTCTGGCAGGAAACCATGTCCGCCTTCGGCGAAACGCTCGAACTGCAAAAGAAGATCGATCGCCTTTCCGCCGAACTCGGCAAGCTTGATCCGCGATCCTCACCCTACGGTGACCTGCTCGAAGAGATTGGCGAACTCGAACTCCGGCTCGACAACAACGACCCCGCCCAGATGAAACCAAAGGTCGAGTCCGTCCTTCAGGGCCTCGGTTTCAAGCGCGATGACTTCGAGCGCGACTGCGGCCAGTTTTCCGGCGGCTGGCAGATGCGTATCGCGATGGCCAAGCTCTTCCTTCAAGAGCCGGAAGTCCTGCTGTTAGACGAACCGACCAACCACCTCGACATCGATTCGCAGCGCTGGGTGGAGCAGTACCTGATCAACTACGCCGGAGCCATCCTGCTCATTTCCCACGACCTCGCCCTGCTCGACACGCTCTGCACCCGGACCATCGCCTTCCACCACGGACGTGCTGAAGAGTATGCCGGAAACTATTCCTACTACCTCCGGGAATCGGTGCATCGAAAGGAAGTCCAACGGCGTCGCTACGAAGCCCAGCAAAAGGAGATCGCCGAATCCCAACGCTTCATCGACCGCTTCCGCGCATCGGCCAACAAGGCCACCCTCGTGCAGTCGCGCATCAAGCTCCTCGCCAAGGTCGAACGGATTCCCAAGCCGGAAGCCGACGACGCGGTGATGAACTTCCGCTTCCCCCAGCCACCCCAGTCCGGCCACAGCGTCGCCAGCCTCGAGGGTGTCTCCAAAACCTACGGCGACCTCACCATCTTCGAAAATTTCGATTTCGAAATCACCCGTGGAGAAAAATTCGCCATCGTCGGCCCGAACGGTGCCGGCAAATCAACCTTCTGCCGCCTGATCACCGCGCAGGAAGCCCCCGACAAGGGTGAACACGCCTTCGGCCAGAAAGTCAGCGTCGCCTTCTTCTCGCAGAACCACGCCGACGAACTCGATCCCGAACTCACCGTTCTCGAAACGGTGGAAGAAACCGCGACCCGCGAGGCGGCCAGCCAATGCCGCAACATCCTCGGCTGCTTTCTTTTCCGTGGTGACGACGTCTTCAAGAAAGTCGGCGTCCTCTCCGGCGGCGAACGTTCGCGGGTCGCGCTGGTCCGCATGCTCGTGCAGCCTTCGAACTTCCTGATTCTTGACGAACCGACCAACCACCTCGACGTCCAGTCGCAGGAAGTCCTGCTCAACGCCCTGAAGGACTATGAAGGTACGGTACTCATCGTATCTCACAACCGTTCCTTCCTCGATTCACTCGTCACCAAGACCCTCGAGTTCCGCCCCGGCGAGAAGCCGCGGCTGTTCGCGGGGAACATCACCTACTACCTCGACAAGACCGCCGACGACAGCTCGGCGGGCACAGGCGTCCCGGCTGTGTCGTCATCCGCCAAAAGCACCGACAAGAGCGCGGCTCCCAACCTTTCCCGCAAGGAGCAGAAGCGGCTCGAAGCCCAGCAGAGAAAACTCCGCTCCGACGTCCTCAAACCCCTCGAAGTGGAACTTGTCGAGCTCGAGAAGCGCATCGCCGACCTCGAGGCCGCTCAGACCAAGGCCACCGACGACCTCTCCAAGCCCGAAGTCGTCGCCTCGCCCGCCAAGTTCCGGCTCGCCACCAACACCGTGGAACAGCTCACCACCAAACTCGAAAACGCCTTTTCCCGCTGGGAAACCCTGACCGAGGAGATCGAACAGGTGAAAGCCAAGCTCTGAAGCGGGCCAAGCGCCCGCCACCAAGCATTGCAATGGGCACGGATCGTGCGATGAATTCAGGCATGCCCTTTCAAATCGCTGCAGAACTCGGTTATCGAGTGAATCAAAGAAGCACGATCCTCCTCAATCTGCACGCTCTCTCGACGTCCAATCAGTCCCTTTGCAACGAGTCCTTCACCGTGACCGCGGGCGCAACCTGCGAGTTCTTTCCGATCCAGACCGGCATGAACCGCTATGTCCGCATCGATACCTGCGATCTGACCCAACTGCTGATCACTTACGAAGTCACCGCCTGGACCAATCCCGACGCCCGCCAGATTCACGGCATCGACCAGATCCCGATCGTCAATCTCCAGGTCGACTCCCTCCGCTTCCTGTTCCCCAGCCGCTACTGCCAGTCGGACCGTCTGGGCAAGCTGGCCGACAAGCTCTTCGGCCACCTCAATCACCCGCTCGTCCAGGCCAGCGCCATCTCGGACTGGATTTTCGAAAACCTCGATTACACTCCGGGGTCGACCGATGCCACCACCTCCGCCTACGACACCGTGATTCAGCGCGAAGGAGTCTGCCGCGACTTCGCCCATCTCGCCATCGCCTTCTGCCGGGCCCTTTCCATTCCGGCGCGCTACTTCACCGGCTACGCCTGCAACATGCAGCCGCCCGACTTTCACGCCTGCTTCGAGGTCTGCGTCGGCAACCAATGGTTCATCTTCGATCCCACCCGACTGTCATCGCCCAATGGCCTGATTCGTATTGCCACCGGCCGCGATGCAGCGGACGCTTCCCTCGCCACGATCTTCGGTTCCGTGGAAATGGAGACCCTCATGGTCTCCTGCACCGCCAATGATTTCGTCCCGATGAGTGCGGATGACCTCTACGGAAAAGCCGTCGTTCTCGAACCATGATCCCCGCTTCCATCGAAAGCCATCTCCTCCGAATCAGGCACCGTACCCACTACCTCTACCATTTCCCAGTTACCTTCGAGCCTCACCGCCTCGTCATTCGTCCGCGTGAAGGACATGACCTCCGGGTCGAGTCGCTCTCAATGATCATCGAACCGCAGGCGTCCGTGACATGGACCCGGGACATTTTCGGTAATTCGGTCGCGCAAGCCCATTTCGATCATCAGGCGGCGGAACTCGTCATCGAATCGGACGTCACGGTCCGCCGCTTCTTCGACCCCGCCAAGCCGCCTCACCTCGACACCGGTGCCAGCAGCTACCCGCTGCAATACGACCCGCTTGAACACGGCATCATCACCGGCTACCTGACACCCGTCTATCCAGAGGAAAGTGCCAGCGTCCAGCAGTGGATCGCAAGCATTCCGCAGCCGGGCGGGTTCGCCAGCGCCGAAGACTTCGTGATCTCTGCGACCAAGATCATTCACCAGACCATCGGCTACCGAAGACGCGAGGAAAAAGGGGTTCAAACTCCGGACACCACCCTCTCGCTGAAAACAGGATCCTGCCGCGATGTGGCCACGCTGTTGATGGAAGCGCTGCGCCATCTTGGCATCGCCGCCCGCTTCGCCAGCGGCTACCTCGATTGCCCGAACACCCGGGCCGCCAGAGGGTCGACCCACGCCTGGACCGAAGTCTACTTCCCCCGACTCGGCTGGCGCGGCTTCGACCCCACGATCGGCGAAGCCTGCGATCACCGGCACATCGTCACCGGCACCAGCCACCACCCGCGCGGCGTCATGCCCGTCAGCGGCCGAATCTTCGGACCCGGCAATGCTTTCCAAAGTCTGACCGTAGGAGTCGAATTCTCCTCTCCCGAGGCCGTTTTCAGGCAGTCGCAAATCCAGTCGTGACCTTCTCGATTCTCGTGTAGTCTCGCGCATGGCGTTTCACCCGACACCGCCCCAGCTCTTCGACGATTTCGAGGAAGGCCGAATCAACCGCGCCCAACTTCACGCCGCCCTCCAATGGCACGCCCAGGAACTGGTCGAGGAAATCATCGAAGCTCATGAGAATCCCGTCGCCGCCTGGTGGGACAACATGCTCGCCAAACGTGCTGCCGACCGCTGGTCGAGCCGCCATGGCATCTGGCGGATCCGCCACATCCTCGCCGCCCTTTCCAAGGTCCCCGAATTCGAGCCCGCCAACCTGCTCTGGAACGCCCTCCACCCCGATGTTCCGCTGCACTGTTTTTTCAGGATGCGACGCGAGCCGGTCTTTCGCCTGCTGAAGGTCGAGAATCGCAACGGCATCCTGCGCGTCCGCGTCGCGCATGGCTCGACCTCAGACGGCATCAGCAAAGAGGACTTCGTCCTGGAGCACGTCGGCAACACGCTCGAAGCCCACCGGGTGCCTCTATCTAAGAAGTCCTGATAAATCTTGGATCCCGCAGCCGTAGTTTACGGATCATGAAAAAGCTGCCCTCGTGGACTTGGACTGCTACCGCCATCCCAGTCGCCCTCATCGCGGGGATCCTTTTGGGCCGCTCCACCACTAGTTCCGAACCTGCTTCTGAAAAGGATTCTACGGCGATTCCAAGCCGGAATGCTCCTACCCGCAGCGACCTTTCTTCAGCCAGTGGCTCGAGCGCCTCGAAGCGCTCCACGAGCAACCGCGATGTCTCGGCAGACACCAGCCAGCTCCAACTCACCGCGATTCTCGAATCAAGCAGCCGCCTCGACCGGACCCAACGCCTGATCGCCTTCCTGGATCGACTGCCGACCGACCAGTTCACCTCGGTCTACGCCGAAATTGCCAACTCTCCGATGGCCAACATCAGAGGCTCCGAGCGGTCATTGATTCTCCAGGCCTGGTCCGAGCGGGATCCGATGGCAGCCATCGGCTACCTTGAGGAGAATGGTGCCGCGGACTGGGAGCGTGAAACAACTCTCGGAACCTGGGCTGCCCTCGATCCCGCCGGAGCCTTTGCCTGGGCATCGACCTCCGAAGATGATGGAGGCACCAACAACTGGATGCTCGGTGCCATGCGTGGCATCGCCGCCACCAGCCCCGAACTCGCACGCGACTACCTCATGCAGATGGAAAATGGCGAGACCCGCAATCGTTCGCTCAAGAGCATGCAGGCCTACGTGATGCAATATGGCTCCGATTACGCGGAAAACTGGATTGCCGGCATTTCCGATCCGGAGATCCAGAACCGTGCTTCACACGAACTTGCCGATGATCTCACCGAGCTCGACCCGGTCCGCGCTGGCGAGTGGAATGCCCGAATCGAAGACACCAGAACCCGTCGCAGTATCTCGGAGACCGTTTCCGACCGCTGGGCACGGCAAGACGTTGAGGGTGCCAGGCGCTGGGTCGAAAGCCTTCCTGAAGATACCCGCACCGAAGCCGCCGAAGGCGTCGCGCGCCACTATGCCCGCCAAGATCCAGTGGCAGCGGCCGACTGGCTGCAGGGTCTTGGCAACAACCCAGACTACGATGGTGCCCGCCAGACCCTCATTCGAGAAGCTTACCGACAGAATCCCGAGACCTCACTCAGCTTCATCTCGAACATCTCCGACGAGTCCGAGCGCAACAAGAGTTATGACCGCTACCTTCGCGATTGGATCCGCAAGGATTCGGATTCAGCGATGAACTGGGCCCAGACAAATCAGGCATCATTGCCTGAAAAGATCGTCAATCGCTACTTGCGCTAATCTCGCGAGCGGCCTTGAGAGGAGGGTCAGCACCCACAGCCGCCACCACCACAGCAGCCACCGCCATTTGCTTGGGCGATGTCATCCGCCGTCGGCACCCGACCCAATTCGAGAGTCATCCCGACATACTTGCCGATCGTCTGCTGGAGAGTCTCCAGCTCGCCTTGAGCATCCATGAAGGAGCGAGCCACCTCGTTCTGCATCAAGGTATCCCTTGCTGCCTCAAACTCCTTGATTTCACTTTCACCAAGCTCCACGCCAGCCCCCTGCTTCTGATGCAGCTCGCTGCCGCGTTCGTGCACCCCCTGATACATCAGCCGTGCCGAGTCATCATCGAGAAAGGTCTCCACGCTCTTCTGGAGTTCCTGAAAACGGGCGTCCTCGGCAATCGCCGCACACAGCTCGCGGGCTTTCGTCATCACGGCGGAATCGTCTGTAAGCATCGACATGCCAATTTCCTAGGCCCCAGGGACCAGCTTGGCAAACGCTTTTCCCCCATGGCCCGACCACCCCGCTGCACGCTTCGTTCCGCAGCCGCCGATTCTTCACCGACCCGCCATCATTTCTTCAAAATCCCCTCCCAACTTCCCCCGCATGCTCCATATCCGGAAATGGCTGCTCCGCTTCTTCATCTTCACCACCCTGCTTGCCCTCGCCGCCCTTGTGGGGATCGGCTGGCTGGGTGCCGAAAGACTCATCTCCCCACCACGGCGCGGCCTTCAGGACTACCATCAGGAAATCCTCGCCGACCCGGCCCGCTTCGGACTTGAAGTCACCACATTTCACAGCGCCGCCGCCACGCCCTGCCTCATGGTCACACCCGCCGAATCGCCGGGCGCCGCTTACAAAGCACGCCAGATACGCACCGCTCTCCGCAAGCGCGGCGTTCATGTCCACCCATGGGGCGAGATCCGCGGCACCGTGATCCTGCTCCACGGTCACAGCGGCAGAAAGGAAGATCACCTGCCCATCTGTGAGCGCTTCTGCGCGGCCGGATTCCGCTGCCTTCTGCCCGACCTTCCAGCTCACGGTGACCACCCCTCCGCCATCGCCACCTTCGGCAAAAACGAAAGCCAACTCATCGAAGCGATCCTCGATGACGCCGAAGTCACCTTCGGTTTCGCCAAGCAACCGGCCTTCCTCTTCGGCATCTCCCAAGGCGGAGCCATCGCCCTCCAGACCGCCGCCCTCGACCCCCAACGCTGGATTGCCGTCGCCAGCGCCGCCGCCTTTTCATCGCTCGACCGCCCGATCCGCAAATCCGCCGAAAACTTTCACCGCCACCTTCGCCCCCTCGCCCCGATCAATACCTTCGCCGTCGCATGTGGCGCCTGGTGCCGCGGCGGGATGTGGCCGGCGGACATCAGCCCGCAGCATTCAGCCCAACACCTCACCATGCCCGTCATGATCATCCACGGCGAGAACGATCACTTCATCCCGATCGAGCAGGGCCGCCAGATCTTCGAGGCGATTCCCTCCGAACAAAAGCGATTCCGCCCTGTTAGAAACGCCGGTCATGGACGCGTGCTCGCCGAAGACGCCGGCAATCTCTACCCGGAAATCTGCGAGTTCTTCCTCTCGTCGCTGACTCCCTCGACCCCGTAATCAGCTCAATGACTTGAGCCTCTCTTCACTCCACCACCACAAACATTGCGGCAAAGCGATTGCTCTTCACCTCTCCCTCAGGATTGACGGCCATCTGCGAAATATCGCCATCGAGAAACAGCGCATCCTTACAGCCGAGCTTTAGAAAGAGTCCGGCAAAATCCCAAAAGTTCACTTCCTGCCGCTTGTCGGTCATCGCAAAGACCACGCGACCCTCCTCGTCCACCCCCACCCCATTGCGGTGCTTGATGCTGTTAGAGTCGGCACGAAAGGCCGCATGACGATGCCCGCCCATCAATAGCAGAGGCCCTGACTGGACGGCCAATCTCACCGCCTCGCTTCTCGTCTGATACTCCACGGTATCCCAGACGATCGCCTTTCCCCCGACAGTCACCGCAAACACCCCGTTCGGCTTGAGAAAAAAGTTCCCTTTGCCCTCCCGCGGATTGAGCGCTTGCAACTCCTTCGTCCTCTCGACGTGCAAACCACTGGGAATGAGCCCCGGCTCATAAATCCCTGCATTCATCAGAAATTTCACCTTCCCGCCATCCTTGTTCAGAGCGCGCTGCACCTGATCAAAGGTCTCATACGGCTTCCCATCAGCACCCCGCCACACCAGCCCGAGATGGGAAGGATCAAGCTTCACCACGCGAAACTTGACCCCCTTGTAGACGACGGCTTCTTCGACCACTCCTGCAAGTGCCGAAGCAATCCCAAGGACCAGAATGATCAAAACTCGAATCATCGTTCGTCATCCTAGGGTTTCGCCAGCCCGGCCGCAAGTACCCGTCAATGTTAAGCGTGTGTAAAAACCAAGCTCGTAGCGTTAACGGAGAGTAAAAGGTTTTTCCTCTCCCCCCCCAAACCCCTCTTCATGGCTTCATGAAAACACCCATCGTGATCGCCCTGTTGATGACTCCCCGCATCATCGCCGCCGAGTCCAGCGAACTCGCAGCATCACCCACCCAAGGACTCACCCTCAGCATCACTGACACCGAGAACCGAGTCTGGGACGTCCAGTATGCCACCAACCCCGCTGAAGGCTGGACCTCACTCGGCCCGGTCCGCGTCGCCAATTCGTCACTCAAAGTCCACCTCGGCATGCCGGGCAGCGAAGCCAGAATGTTTTTCCAGGCCAGGACCCTCCAGAATCAGGCACAGCTTTCGAGCCCGGCCAACCTGCTCAACATCACCAGCCACAACTATGCCAACCCCTTCCTGCCGGACAACCTCCTCGAACGTCAGATCATCGATCAGGACAATACCCCGGTCGGCAATGCCACCACCGACAGCGGCGCCTACCTCGGTCGCGTGCTCTTTTACGACAAACGCCTGTCCGCCAATCACACCATTTCCTGCTCGTCCTGTCATGTTGCCGACCACGGCTTTTCAGACCCCCGGAAATTCAGCGTCGGCTTCGAAGGCGGCCTGACGGGTCGCAATTCGATGGGTCTGACGAACAGCCGCTACTACGAACGTGGTAGCTATTTCTGGGATGAGCGTGCCGGCACACTTGAGGAGCAGGTGCTGATGCCCATTCAGGATTCTGTGGAAATGGGACTGACGCTTCCTGAACTCGTCGCACGGATTTCGGCGGAGCCATTCTATTCCGATCTCTTCAACGAGGCCTTCGGCACGCCAAGCGTCGATACCGACCGCATCTCACGCGCTCTCGCCCAGTTCGTCCGCTCCATCGTATCGGGAGAATCCAAATTCGACGAAGCGCGTGAAACAGGCTTCAACCAAACCTTCACCGCCCAGGAGAATCTCGGCCGCCGGATTTTCAACGGGCAGAACGTTGGAGGAGGAAACGCCACCTGCGCGACCTGCCACGGCTCCGACAACTTCGTTCCCGGAAATTTCATCCGCAACAATGGCCTCGAGAACCCTTACGTCGACAAAGGCCTTGGCGAGGTCACCGGTCGCAACCAGGACGAAGGACGATTCAAGGTCCCCTCGCTGCGGAATATCGAACTCACCGCACCCTACATGCACGACGGCCGCTTCGCGACGCTTGAGGAAGTCGTCGAGTTCTACAACAGCGAGGTGGTCGACCATCCGAACCTCGCCGCCCAACTGCGCGAGCCTCCCAATCCGCCCGGCCCCGGTGGACCCCCTCCCGGCCCGGGCGCTCCCCTGCGTCTCAACCTGACGGATACGGAAAAGGCCGCACTGGTCGCCTTCATGAAAACCCTGACCGACACTTCGGTCATCAGCGACCCAAAATTCAGTGACCCCTTCCTAACCGACGCGACTCTCACTCCCCTGACCAACTGAGATTTCCCGTGTGTGGAATGGGGGACGGGGTAACAGATTCACTGACTTCAGGAGGTCTCGTGGAAATCCGCAAGCAAGCCGACGCCACTAAACAGTGACGATGAGCCCCTTCATCCCGATCCCCGACCCACCCGGAGCACGCATTTACTCCTAGAATGAGCTCCAATTCTACCTTCGTACGGATTTTTCCTAGCGATAATGCAGAGCTTCTCTAGTTTTCGAGGCAACCAACTGAAGCTTCATGTCCAATCTGAACCTCACCCTCAAAGTCTGGCGCCAAGCCAATGCCAACGATCGCGGCAAGATCGAAACCTACGAGGCCAAAACCATCCCTGAGGAGGCCTCCTTTCTTGAAATGCTCGACATCGTCAACGAGCGACTCGTCGAGGAGGGCACCGAGCCCATTCACTTCGACCACGACTGCCGCGAAGGCATCTGCGGCACCTGCTCGTTGACCATCAATGGCGTGCCCCACAGCAAGGACCGCGGCATCACCACCTGTCAGGTTCACATGCGCAAGTTCCGCGATGGCGACACCATCTGGATCGAGCCATTCCGCTCACGTGCCTTCCCCGTCATCAAAGACCTCATCACCGATCGGACCTCGTTTGATCGCATCCAGCAAGCGGGCGGCTTCATTTCCGAGCGTACCGGTGCCGCGCCCGACGCCCACGCTGTGCCGATTGGCAAGGAAGAGGCCGACATCGCCTTTTCCGCCGCCGCCTGCATCGGTTGCGGTGCCTGTGTCGCCGCCTGCCCCAATGCCAGCGCCATGCTGTTCACGGCAGCCAAGGTTTCCCACCTCGCCCACTTGCCTCAGGGCCAACCCGAGCGCGATCGACGTGTCCTCTCGATGGTCAAGCAGATGGACAAAGAAGGCTTCGGTGGCTGCACCAACCACTACGAGTGCGAGGCGGCCTGCCCGAAGGAAATCAGCGTCGATCACATCGCCCAGATGAATCGCGACTACGGCGTCGCCCT
>NZ_JBATWY010000053.1:0-6646 GCF_049672945.1 Haloferula sp.
GAGCAGCACCGACCTCCAGCAATAGAGATCGAAGCCCAGCAATATGGTGCTCGTGGTTAGTCAGATTTGAAGAGAGGGATTTCATTCTACAGTAGGTAGTTCGAGGATTGTTGACGCTAGGGGTCGGACAACCGTGGGGCTAGGCTTTTGCGATGGAGAAGAGCATTCTCTCCAGCGCTGCTAGGATACTGATCAAGCCCGGGACAGGTGGGAAGGAAGACGTGACCCCCATGAATAGAACGAGTTGGAGTGGAGTGAATTCGGAGCAGGATCGACTTCTTGGCACGATTTCCTGCGGAGTCGTAGCAGTGAAGAGTCGGGTGCTGCCTCCTCTCGCTCATTCCCCATCTTCCGGCGGCGGCGCGTCGAAGGGTAGGCGGTAGTGCTCGAAGACCTCCCGGGTCCGCACATAGATCGCTAGCTCACTCATCCCGGCGCGTTCCATCATGAGGTTGAGCGGGCCGAAGTTTTTGCTGATGAAGGCGATGATCTCCATTGGGTTGCACTCGACGCAGGTGAGAGGTTCGCCAACGCGTTTGACGCTGCTGAGGTTCGGCATCAGGCAGAGGGTCTCGGTGCGTAGGTCGCAGAAGTAGAACCAGTAGGGCCAGACACGGTAGACTTGTTGGTAGAACTTTCGCACCTCCGGGATGCCGTAGAGTTCGGCGGGATCATTGTCGTAACCCTGGACAATAAACTGGAAGCGCCCCATCAGGGCGGCAAGTTTCGGGCCTTCTGGTAGGGAGTCCCTGCCGTAGAGTTTTAGGAAATGGTCAAACTTGCGCTCACGGATCTGCGCCTTGTTGAAGACGATGATGATCGGGTCGCTGTCGTTGGCGGTGTTCACGGTCAGTTCATGGTGGGATCGAAACCTCGGTTGACGATGTCCATGCCCATGGCCAGTAGATCGGCCTTGGCTGAGGCAGCATCGCTGGCGCTCGGTTGGTGGCGTGGCATCAACCCGGCAAAGCGTCCTCCGGTTTCATTGAATTCGAGAGGTGGCGGAGCATTCAGACTGGCGAACATTTCTGAGTCGTCGCGGATGATCGGCGCAAGGCTCGTGGCGGAGCGGGAGCGATCTTCGAGCATCAGTGCGACGACCTCCTTACGATCCACCGATTGGGACGGCGGGATGTCCATGTCGAGTTTGCCATCGGGTCGAGCGAACTTCACCCAGGCTTCCACCACGATGACAAGGGCTTGTGCATTCCACGCCACTGTCAGCTTTTTGGCGACCTCTGCAAAGTTGTCCTTCGCGGCTTCATCCGCCAGGTTCGAGGGCATGCAGAAGACGTAGCCTTCATCGGTGTCCGCAATCACAGTGGGAGGAACAGAGCCCGAGGTTCGCATCATGTGCCGTGCGTAATCAAAGGCCTGATCGGCGAGGGCTTTGAGGCGCTCGGGAGGCTGGGCGCTGCGGGATCTTTTCATGCTGGAGAGGTACCGGTGTAGATCGGAGATGACGAGCAAATCTGCACCGGGTTGGCCTCCGCTCTCAGAGGTGAGTTACAGCTGATCCTTACGAGTTCCGGTCTAACCATCATGGGAAATGAGAGAGTTCGTATTGAGTAAGTGGAAGCGAGCGCTATTGTAACCGCAGTGGTTGGCTCGCTCATCGGGAGAGTGACTAGGTCGAGTCTAGGCACTAAAGGACAGCAGTGAAGCCCCGGCCTGCAGCAGCAAAATCAACATGAGAATCAAATTTTTTGCTGAGGTTCCGGTCCATACCATGAGCTATGTATGCTCTGGTCATTCGGGTAGGCCACAGGAACAGATCCTGGAGTTTTTGGAATGCACCGTCGACGGGCTACCTGAGGGTGTGAATGCCCTAGTGGTGGCAGCAGATCTACAAGGTCGAGAGAGAGTTGGTGGTAGACTTCTTGGGCAAACGGTGGCGGAGGAATTGGTCCTTCTCGTGGATGGCGGTGTGATTCCATCGCCCTCAGGAATTTTGCTTGCTGGTGATCTGTATGATCGCCCGGATTGCGGCAAGCGAGGCGGAAGCGGAGACGTTGCTCCGGTTTGGAAAGAGTTCGCTAAGCACTTCTCCATCGTCATGGGGGTGCATGGCAATCACGACTACCTTGATGCTCGTGATCTTCCGCTCAACGCTTCCGTCCTAGATGCAGAAATTCAGGAATGGGAGGGGCTCAAGATTGGTGGCCTATGCGGAATTATGGGGAAACCGACGAAGAATCAGCGCCGAGGGTCGGGAGATTATCTGAAACTTCTCGAAGGGGTGTTGAGATCCAATCCTGATATAATGCTGACTCATTGTGGACCTGATGATCCGGAGACCGGGCGAATCGGGGAACCGACAGTGAGGATGGCGATGGAGCGGTTCGGAACTGGCCTCGTGATTTTTGGACATTGCTTCTGGCAGGATCCAATCGCGGAGATCGGTGGGAGTCAGGTGCTTAACGTTGATGGGAGAGTCATTATTCTTAAGAGAGGCGATGAATGATTTCTTCCACAGCCTTCTTCCAACTGTTGAGAACTTCGCCAGCAGCGCTTGTTGATACTGGGAGAGCTTCGCCACTCGACTTGATGCTCAGAAGTTGCGGTCCGCGTGATAGAGTTCGAGGGCGGTCGCGAACTCGTCGTTCAAGTCCATGCCGGTATCGGATTCAGCAGGGAGTGTGCGGCGGACTCCGGCATAGAGCAGGCACATCAGGTTGAGTCCAGTGAAGGTCTCTCCGGGGAGTGACTTCAAGGGGTGGCGCTTTGAGTCGTCGGTGTAGCTGATCCCGGTCTCTGCGAGCGTGCCGACCTCGTGGATCAGGTCGAGGATGCGGGCATCGTCCATCTTGTCGAATCGTTGCAGAGCCGCGAGTAGGAGTGGGACAGCATCGGCGGAGCGTGCTTTTAGGCCAAGCGAATCGGTTACTCCGCCGGTGACCGGGGCAGCACATACAGCGGGTCGAGTGCTGCTCCCGGTGTCCTGACGCCAATGATACCAGTCGCTGACTCCGAGGAGCCCGGCGACGTGGTCGATGAGGTCATACTCGCTCCCTGGTTTGCCGTTGAACTCGTAGGCGAGCGATTCGACTTCCCGGGCGAGTTTGAGAGATTTTGTCGGGGTGTAGAGCGATGCGAAGTCGGTGGCACCTCGGGTCAGTCGGTCGAGGGATACAGCCGCCGCGCCATTGAGCACGTCGTTAAATCGAATCAGAGGAGATGGGATGACGGCGCGGTTCTCAGGCTTCAGTCCCATGGAGGCAGCATTGTGGGCTTGCAGGACGAGCGAGCAGAACTGGGCTTCGCGCAGTTCTGGTACCTCGGCGATGCGCTTTTCGATCACGATGTCGAGAGGACCGTTGAAGAGTAGCGAGAGGCCGTCCTGTGTCACCCGGCTGACCATTTCGGAAAGCGTGCCTTCATCGTAGCCTCTCTTTCGGGCGATCCGTCGGATCTCCGGACGCATGGACTCGACGGCGGCGGCAATCCTTTCGCCGTTGGAGGTAAAGAAGCGATTGGTTCCATCGGCGCGCGCCTGTCCGGCAAGGATGAGATGCCAAGCTTCGTGAGCGATGACGTGGTGTTTGACCATCTCTGCCGGGAGTCGCTCGCTCAACTCGATGACATGACGGTCGCTGTCGTAGTTCCATGCGGCTTTTGTTAGAGCGCATAGAGTGCCACCGAGCTGTTTCCCGTTGATGGCGATCGGGAAGCCTGAAGTAGCTTCGGCCACGGCCTTGAGTTTCTGGGATGCCTTGAACGATTCGCTCGCCCGGTCGTTGGCAATGATGTTGGTGATTTTGAGGTAGTTGTCCCGTGCGGCTTCGAGCATGCGGCGCACACGGCTTTCCTTGAGGTTGCCGTTTCGAACATCGCCTGCAGCGAGTCGCGGGCCTCCGACCAGCGCTGGGCATTCATCTCGACCATCGAACGACCGTAGTAGGCATTGGCCAACTTGGGATCGAGGCGAATGGCGTGGTTGAACTCCTCGATTGCCTGATCGGGTTCGTCACCCTCTAGCAACAGTCCACCGAGGCTGTTGTGGACGGTCGCATCGTCCGGGGTGAGTTCGCAGGCGCGTTGGATGAGCTTGAGTGCAGTGTCCCTGTGAGAATCCTGCCGGGCGTAGTGGTTGCCAAGGATCACCAGAGCTTGGGAATCCCGAGGTTCGGTCTTGAGCACATCAAGCAGCGTGTCCACGGCGTCGTCCGCCTTACCGACTTCAAACAGCACCATGGCAAGTTCCCGTCTGGCATCCTGACGGGTGGGGTCGAGTTCAAGCACCCGGCGGTAGATCGAAGCGGCCTTGGGGAACTCACCCTTGGCTGCCCGGGTGACGGCTTTGGGGTAGAGGCGTTCGGCTTCTGCGATCCGAGTGGACGGAATCTCATCGAAGTCGAGAGTGACGATGCCGGCGTCCACGGTGATGTTCGCACCATCAGCCAGCTTTCCAAGCATCCTGCGAAGGGCCGTGATCAGTTCATCACCCGTGAGACCATCAAGGGTAGACGCCTCGGGAACGGACTTGCGGAGATCATCGATGGGGAAGGATACCGTCACGCGGGAGAGGCTAAGGGAACTTGCGACCGCTTGTCCCGCATGGAACTAGGGAAAATTGGATTGGTTTCCGGATCTCACTGAGGATTAGGAATGTTACCATGTGGTAACGTTTTTTTGCAGATGGCTATACCATGTCGTCTGCTGGCCTATTCGTCTCTAGCACCGCCAGCAACTGTCTCGCCCGGCTGACTCCCATGAACCAGGTGTAGGCATCGAAATCGGAAAGCGTTTCCGATATGGGCTCGCATCCGACGAGGATGACGGCTCGTGAGTCGAGCCCTTTGGCTTTGTTAATCGAGGTGGATTGGGGGGATTCACGCTAAATATCGGGAGTGTCCCTATCTTGATCCTGGAAATTCCGGCCAATCTCCTTACCAATAGATCGTAAAATTCCCCGAGCCTGTCGCCCCACAAGAACAAATAGCCTGGCCAACTTCCTGGTCGAGCGCAACCGATCCCAAAACTGCACCATAAGATCCCGAATACGGCGAAGTCCGATTAGCTCCTCTTCAAGTTCTAGGGAAGCTTGCTGGGCCTTTTTCAGTTTTTGTCTAAATTCGATAAGAGATCCGGCGAGGTCGTGTATCTCCTGTATTGGCTTCTCGTTTGCAAGCTTCTTCAAGTTACGAGCGCCTCGTCCTGCCATTCCAGTTTCATATCGCATGACCTCATGTGCTACGAATTCCGAGAAGCCTGACTCTACATGTTGATCCCATCCAGCCTTAAACATGAGGCCTTCTAAAATGTTGTCCGCCACTTCATTTACCACCCAGTCGCCGGGCCTCCGGCCTTGACGCTCCATGCATCTCGCTTCCGCTTCCTCTAGTTCCATTTGTGTCCATTTACAGATTTGTTGAAAATCCTTCCCTTGTCGTTGGAAGCTTCGACGCACTCGGTCCCATGCGAGAAGCCCCGGACCAGTTGCATTGAGATTGAAAGCCGTCCTCCGGTAGCGGGTCCGGTCCTTTCCATTTTCTCTGATTCTATAGAGAACGCGTTCGAGGCCGCAGTGCCAGAGATTCCAATGGGGGGTGTTGGAGTCGAAATGCACGGAAATTCCCATCACCTTCCGGCCGGTAATTTTCTCGAACGCGTCGGCGATACCTTGCGCCGCGGCCTTCATGAATCCCCGCACTTCCTCTTTGCCATTTCTCTCGGACAGAACTCGTGTCATGGCACGTGCCAGCGCCGGATGGCAATTGATCGTATACCGCCGCAGATCCGATTTACTCCAAACGGTTCGCATTTTGGCCGCATCTTCAGTTGGCGGCAATGCTGATTCTGATTGTTGATCTAGCGAGCTGCCGTCACTATCCCCTTCGATCTTGATGACATCACTGCCTGTGCGGGTCGGCGTCTTCTTCCACTGCTTTCTTCCTTTTTCACCAGATGTCCACCGATGGTAATGGTATGCCTCCTCCCGGACCTTAACCAGCGATTGACGGTATTCGATTTCGGACGCCAAGGTCAACAACTGGCCGTCCGGTGCATTAGTTACAGCAGGTGGTCGTGGTGGCATGTTTTTCGAGTTGCCTCCGCTGGCCCCCCGAACACCACGCGCATTTTTCCGAAAAAAATCCCGGACTGCCGCAACCTCACTACTAGCAGAGAATGACGCCAGCGTCCCAGACCCGTCCCAAAGTTCCGGTTCCCAATTTTCTGCCCTGACTTCGGGAATATCGATTCCGGCTAGGTAAATTGATTCCTTCGCCTTGATCACGGAAAAGTCGTTACGGAATTTGTATTTATCCTCGGTGGGTATTCTCACCCACTCGGCCGCCCCGTGGGACGCAAAGCCTAGTTTGTCTATTTTGTGAATTATTGAATCGACAATATCGTGCCATAGGGACCTATCTGATGAATCTCCATTTATACTCATGATTCCTCCTTGGATTATCCCACCGGCAAATTTCAAATTTATTATTGTCTAATTTGAGATTTGAGTAATTTCCATCGCTCAATATCGACTTATCCGTATTGAGTTAAGAACCTAGGACGATCATTACTCACCTGAGGTGTATCCCGACTCTTCCCCAACCGCATTGTAACCACCATGCGTCAAGAGCATTAATGCCTACTCACGGCATCCGCCGGAGATATGCATTAATGACCTTGCTCTCCGAGGGCT